>DAOVUK010000465.1 GCA_030632625.1 Gammaproteobacteria bacterium | reverse complement strand
CTGGAACCCTTTATGGGTATCCAGTATCGTTTTCATCATCACTTATGTCGTGATCGTTACCGAAAAAATCAATCGCTCGATTGTCGCTCTTCTGGGTGCCGGTTTGATGATCAGTATGGGAGTAGTTAGCCAGCAGGCCGCAATTAACGGCATCGATTTTAATACTCTGGGTTTATTGACTGGAATGATGGTCATTGTTGCTATCTCCCGGCGCAGCGGCGTCTTTCAGTTCGTTGCAGTGTGGTCAGCCAAGAAAGTAAAAGCCAGTCCCTGGGGTATTTTGTTCATGTTATCAGTCGTGACGGCTGTATTTTCAGCCTTATTGGATAATGTCACCACGGTTCTACTGATTGCACCGGTGACCTTATTGATTACCGGTGAACTTAAGGTGCATCCCTACCCCTATCTGTTTGCCGAAATTTTTGCCTCAAATATTGGCGGCACAGCTACATTAATCGGCGATCCACCCAATATTATGATTGGCTCTGCGGTTAATTTGTCCTTTAATGATTTTTTAATAAACCTGGCGCCAATCACACTGGTTATATTCCCTGTCACACTGTTTGTCATCTATTTGATATGGGGGCGTCATATGCATGCCAGCGATGAGGCCCGGGAACGCATTATGCAGTTTAACGAAAGACAGGCAATCACCGATGTGCCGTTACTGAAGAAATCTTTATTCGTTATTTCTCTGGTCATTATCGGTTTTCTTTTTGCCCATCCACTGCATCTTGAACCTGCGACTATCGCTATGATGGGCGCTGCTTTACTTTTATTGCTGACAAGTATCAACACAAAAGCAGAAGAACAAAGTGAAAATGTGCATAAGAGTTTTGCTGAAGTTGAATGGGTCACCATTTTCTTTTTTGTCGGATTATTCATTCTCGTCCATGGAATAGAACATGCGGGTATTCTGAACATATTGGCCAATCAGGTACTGTCACTGACTGGTGGCGACCTCACCCTGACGGCTATAGCTATTATATGGGTATCAGCAATATTTTCTGCGATTGTTGATAATATCCCCTTTGTCGCCACCATGATCCCTATAATCGAATCAATGGCACCAACATTTGGTGGTACCGAGCAATTAATGCCTTTGTGGTGGTCATTAGCATTAGGTGCCTGTCTTGGAGGCAATGGCTCACTGGTGGGAGCAAGCGCTAATCTTATCGTTGCCGGCTTTGCTGAACGTGCCGGCTATCGCATTAATTTTATTCAGTTTATGCTCATTGCATTCCCACTGATGCTGTTAAGTATTGTAATCGCCAGCATATACGTATATTTGAGGTATCTCTAATATGTCAATGGATATTCAAAATGTGTTAACGCCAACTATCATTATCCGCCCTGGAATGTATGTGCGTGATTTGTTTAAAGAGTGTGGAAAAGTGCATGTTCAGGCTCTGCCTTATTACAATGAAAAAGGCAGCCTCAGCGGCGCTCTGACCCTGAAAAATATTATGAAATTTTCCTGCCTGCCGGAACACATGGTAGAACTGGCTAATTTGTTGGGGAATCAGATGTCCTGTGTTGAAAATGCTGAAGAGAAAGCCCGTGAAATCATCTGTAATCCGGTTGAACCGTATGTACGGGAACTGGGTGAGACCATATCTTCAAAGGAGCCTTTAATTAAGGCTCTGGCAATTATGGAAAGAAATAATGTCTGCTATATTTTTGTTGTCGATGACGGTGAGTATATAGGCCAGGTCACTATTCAGGGCATTGCACAGGTAATGTCTGATCTGGACAGTTCCTGTTGTGTAATTCCTGATCAATCGTAAAGGCTTAAATATCAATGGGTTTGCTTTTTTTCTATCTCTCACTGGCTCTGTTTATTTCATTTTTGTGTTCTATACTCGAGGCCGTTTTACTTTCTATAACCCCCTCTTATATTGCTTCGATGGATGATAAGGCCCATTTTAAGAAAATGCTGGGAGGCTTAAAGTCCGATATTGATACCTCCATTTCTTCAATTTTAATATTGAATACCTTTGCCCATACTATGGGCGCAGCCGGCGTAGGTGCTGAAGCTGTACGGATCTTCGGCATCCAGTGGCAAAGTCTTATTGCCGTTATTTTAACCCTGCTTATTCTTTATTTTTCAGAAATTATTCCAAAAACCATTGGTGCGACCTATTGGCGAGAACTCACTAAACCAAGCGCTTATATTATTCATTTTTTAATCCGTATTCTTTTCCCTCTTTTATGGTTCTCCAATTTAATTACCCGCCATATTCAAAAACATTCTGCGAACACACCAACAAGAGAAGAAATTGCAGCAATGGTAGAAATTGGTGAGGAAAATGGAATTCTTGAAGAAGATGAAAGTCAGCTTATTGAAAACCTGCTTAAATTGAAACAAACTCAGGTTAAAGATATTCTCACACCACGCAGCGTTGTCTTCACCTTAGACGGTGAAAAAAGCATTGAAAGCGTTCTATCTAATAATGATTTGTATATTTATTCCCGAATACCCGTTTTTGAAAAAAGCATCAACAATATTACCGGAATTGTTTTTGCAAAAACCATACTTAAAGCAGCATCTCAAAATAAGCCGATTAACCAGTCATTAAAAAACATAATGAAACCCATTTACCGCGTACCGGAAGATATGCCGGTGTATTTTCTGCTGGATCAGTTTATTCAGCGCAAAGAGCACCTTTTTTTAGTTCATGATTCTTATCGCCAGTATTCCGGTATTGTCACCCTGGAAGATGCCCTGGAAACGCTGTTAGGCAGAGAAATTATTGACGAAGCAGATAAGGTTGCAGATATGCAGGCATATGCACTGGAAAAAGCCGCACTCTGGAAGCAGCAGGTAAAGAAAAAATGGGACTGATCAAATAATAGGTTTTATGTTTACATTTTATCGTAGGTTGCGGGTGAGTATTACGAACCCCAACATGTATCTTGCT
>DAOVUK010000163.1 GCA_030632625.1 Gammaproteobacteria bacterium | reverse complement strand
TGCCGGTTTTAATGAACGAACCAGTTATGTCTGGAATGAAGATTTATTAAAAAATAAAAAAATTGCTCAAATTGATAATAATATAGAACAGCTGGACAAGGTCTTTAAAGCCGATCTGGCCATCCTGGGCGACATTGGTGTCATTCTAAATACGGTCAATCTCCGCTTAGAAGAGCAATTAACATCTGCAGCAGCATCACAGCAGACCAAAAGAAAGGAACTGGCAAGCTCATTGGATGCATTTCGAACAAAAGACAGTGACAGTTTAAATAATGATATTGCCAGGCTTCGCTCTCGTTTTCCCCTGGCCGAATTGTTTTTTTCTGAGTTAGGCAGGCATTTTCCTAAAAATATCATGGTCTTTGATGATAATATTATCTTTGCTCAGAATTTCTTTCATGTGTCATCAGACAACCGATACTATCCTAACTCTGGTATATCTTCCTTAGGACATGCGATTCCGGCAGCCATAGGCGCTCGATTTGCAGCAAAACAATTTGCCGAAGACTGGGGGGTTTTTGCGGTGCTTGGCGATGGTGGTTTTCAGATGTGCTGTATGGAAATCATGACTGCAGTGAACTACCAATTACCACTGACTATTGTCCTGTTTAATAATTCAACCATGGGTTTAATTCGTAAGAATCAGTTCCAGCAATATGATGAGCGTTATATTGATTGTGATTTTGTGAACCCGGATTATGAATTATTATCCCGTTCATTCGGCATGAAACATTACACAGTGACTGCTGCATCCGATTTGCAGGGGCTTCTGCCCCAACTGGATTATAAAGACTCTATCAATCTCATTGAAATTATAATCGATAAAGATATATTTCCCGGAGATGTATCAAGACGTTAATCCTAGAAAATGGATGAGCTATAATTGATTTTCCAGCCATTTATGTGTCAGGAAGGGAATATGGCCGGTATTTACCCAGATCACCTGACCTTTAGAATCCAGTAATATTTTAGTCGGCAGTACTTTTATATTGAAAATTTCTGCCAGTTTCCTGCTATGAACAAACCTGAGACTATAGTTACTCTCTATAGCGTATTGGATGCCTTTCTGAGGTGGTTCCAGGACATTGACAGCCAGTATGGTCAGCTTATCAGCATAGTGTTTCTGCATACTCTCCAGTTCTGGCATGGAAGCGCGGCAGGACGGACACCAGGATGCCCAAAAATCAAGTAATACCGGTTTTCCCTGTAAGTCAGACAAATAAAATTCCTCACCGGAAAAGTCCTTAATAGGGGCCTTTAATATCCGCTTTGACTTACTGGCGGCAGCAAAAATATCTTCTACATTGCTATTATAATGAGACTGGCTATGCCAACTGAGGCCTATTCCGAGAAGGAGGGCCAAGCCAAGCCACTTTAGAGTTTCGCGCATAAGCCTGCTGATGAAATTTGTTGTATTATTATTCAAAACTTTAACTATTATATTAGAATATGAAAAAAGTGACCACCATGCGGGAGCAAATATGAATATTCGCCTGGCAGCATTTGATGATCTGGACGAAATCGTTGAAATTTATAATCAGGCCATTGCGGCAGGGTTAAAAACAGCGGATACAACGCCTTTTTTATCAAAAAACAGATTAGAATGGTTTAAACAATATACGCCTGAAAAATATCCATTGCTGGTTGCTGTTGAAAACAATGAACTAATAATAGGATACCTGACATTGAGTGCCTATCGCCCTGGTCGTGCTGCACTGCAGCATACTGTGGAAGTGAGTTTTTATATTCATTTCAAGCACCATAGAAAAGGTATTGCTTCACAGCTTCTGGAGCATGCTATTGAACTATGCCCATCTCTTCAAGTCAAAACTTTAGTGGCAATCCTGATTCAAAATAACCATGGGAGCATTAAGTTACTTGAACAGTATGGTTTTAAACTCTGGGGTTGTATGCCTGAAATAGTTGAATTTAATGGTAATAAATATAATCATTTATACTATGGGCTGCATATAAATAATACAGAATAGAATATACGTTTGATATAGTCCTATGTGTGTAAACTCGATAAGTTTAGTGTTGATAGAAACGCTAATATAACTACTTCTTTATCCTTGAATAATTATCTTCTCAGGTTGCTTTTATGTTAAAAAAAATTCTTCAGATGTCTGCAAATAAATGGTTCTGGTTAGCTTTTCTGGGCCTGAGTATCAGTTTTGAAGTGATTGCATTATTTTATCAATATGTTCTGGATTATATGCCCTGTGTTTTATGTATACATGTCCGGATATGGGTACTGGCAATGATCATAGTGTCATTACTGGCATTGATGGTTTATAGATACTGGCTGGGCCTGTTTATTATGCAGCTGTTGATGACTGGCATGACTGCCGGTCTGCTTGAGCGGTCTTATCAATTGTTTGGGACTGAACGCGGTTTTTTATTGAGCGGCTGCAGTATGGAATCTGGTTTACCTGGCTGGTTTGCACTGGATGACTGGCTGCCCTCTATGTTTAAAGTCTGGGAACCATGCGGCTATACACCGGAATTAATATTTGCTGTGACCATGGCTGAAGCATTGATTGTAGTATCATTTATTTTGTTAGTTATAAACGCACTTTTGACCCTGAATATGCTAGTGAATCGACTGCTTAAAAAAAATGATAGACCAGGCTGATAAAACCATGAAATGGGAATTATTTTATTTTTAGGGCCTTGGAAATAATAAATTTTCCACGGCCCTTAATACAGGAGAGTAATGACATGTCAGAAAAATACTTCGCCACAGGACAATGTTTATGCGGCAATGTAAAATTTACCATTGCTTCAGCTCCGCTTCGAATGGGGCAGTGCCATTGTGATGATTGTCGAAAATCAACAGGAACGGGACATGCCTCGAATGCTTTTTTTAACAGGAAAGATATTAATATTGAGGGTGAACTCAGTCGTTATGCTTCTACCACCGATAGCGGTTCTGTGGTTAGCCGCTTCTTTTGCCCCAATTGCGGCAGTCGTCTGTTTGCTGAAAATAATGCGGCAGCCAATATAATCGGTGTTTCAGCGGGTGTTTTAGATGATAGTTCCTGGTTTAAAGCCAATGCGATTGTTTATAACAAAAGAAAACCACAATGGGATTTTATGGATACAAGCATCCCCACTTTTGAAGAAATGCCGCCGGCGGCTGTTCAGAAATAATTTACTTTCATTGCCTGGAAGAGACTGTAAAGTCAGGTGTGAAAAAAAGATTTTTCGACAGTTGCTTCAATGCCGCGCTCAACCTGTTTATCTTCATTGTCCTGAGTTAATGATATTCCTGTAGAAATTGAGTCCCATGGCAACGATAAAGATTGTTGTGGTATTGAGTTTTTTTCTAGTCTAAAAAAGTTTATAATTATTAGTTTCCCATTTAATCGTATCGATACCATACAATATTACAGCGTATTGAATCACTTTGTTATACTTGGTGTTAAGCCTATGTCCAAAAGTCGTAAAATTTCAAATCTGCAAAATATATTTGCCTATGATAAATACTGGGCGGAATGCTATGGCGTGGCAAAATATCTGCCTCATTCAGCGGCAGAAATGGCAGATCTTGGCTGGGATTCCTGTGATGTTATTTTAGTGACAGGCGATGCCTATGTGGATCATCCCAGCTTTGGTATGGCCTTAATTGGCCGTTTATTAGAGTCTCAGGGTTTTAGAGTTGGTATTATCGATCAACCGGACTGGCAAAGCTGTGAACCTTTTAAAGTATTGGGCAGGCCCAACCTCTTCTTTGGTGTCACTGCCGGTAATATGGACTCTATGATTAACCGTTACACGGCTGATCGTAAATTACGTCATGATGATGCCTATACGCCCGATGATATCGGTGGCAAACGCCCGGATCATGCGGTTGCAGTTTATACTCAACGTTGTAAGCAAGCCTGGTCTGATATTCCGGTAGTGATTGGTGGTATTGAAGCAAGTCTCAGGCGAATTGCCCATTATGACTATTGGTCTGATAAAGTAAAACGTTCTGTGTTAGTTGACTCCAAGGCTGATCTCCTGGTGTTTGGCAATGGTGAACGTCAAATCGCTGAAATTGCCCATCGGCTATCACGTGGTGAGAATATTAATAAATTAGATAATATTCGCGGCACCGCTTTTATGGTTAAACATCAGCAAAAAGGCTGGATGGAGATTGATTCCAGTCGTGTTGATCGCCCGGGGAAAGTTGATGCAGTGGTGAGTCCCTATACGATGGTTGATCAGGCCACTTGTTCAGAAGCCCAAACAGCAGCTGAAGACCATCAAAAGACTGCCCATGAAGAAGGTATTGTTGCCATACCACTTAAAAGTATCGTTAAATCTCTGGATCGTAATCGTTCAGTTATACGTCTGCCTTCTTATGAAAAAGTAATAAGTGATTCTGTTCTCTACGCTCATGCCTCCCGTGTTTTACATCTGGAAACCAATCCGGGCAATGCCCGTGCTTTAGTTCAGCGTCATGGTGATCGCGATGTCTGGCTCAATCCACCGCCATTTCCTCTGACCACAGAAGAATTGGATCAGCTGTTTGAATTACCTTATACGCGCTTACCTCATCTGGATTATCAGGGCAAAAAAATGCCTGCTTATGAAATGATCCGTTTTTCTATTAATATTATGCGCGGTTGTTTTGGTGGTTGTACTTTTTGTTCTATCACAGAACATGAAGGGCGGGTGATTCAAAATCGCTCTGAAGATTCCATTATTCGTGAAATTGAAGAAATCAGGGATAATGTGCCTGAGTTTAAAGGCTATATTTCTGATCTGGGCGGACCGACTGCAAATATGTGGCGTTTAGCCTGTGATGATAAAGAAATTGAATCAGTTTGTCGCCGCTTATCCTGTGTGTATCCTAAAATTTGTTCACATATGAATACCGATCATGGGCCTCTGACCCATTTATATCAACGTGCCAGAAAACTACCCGGTATCAAAAAAGTTTTTGTCGCTTCCGGGTTACGTTATGATCTGGCAGTGCGTAACCCGGAATATGTTAAAGAATTAGTAACTCATCATGTGGGTGGTTATTTGAAAATTGCGCCGGAGCATACCGAACAGGGTACTCTGAGTAAAATGATGAAGCCTGCTATTGACAGCTATTATGAATTCAAACAAATGTTTGAAAAATTTTCCAAAGAGGCAGGTAAAGAACAGTATTTAATTCCATATTTTATTGCCGCACATCCAGGGACCACTATTGAAGAAATGGTGAATCTGGCTTTATGGTTAAAAGAAAATAACTTCCGCCTGGATCAGGTACAAAATTTTTATCCTTCCCCCATGGCCACGGCCACGGCCATGTATCATAGTGAGCGTAATCCGCTGAAAAAGCTCAGCTATAAATCAGAAAAAGTATTCACCGCAAAAGGTGAGCGGGTGAGACGTTTGCACAAGGCTTTACTGCGCTATCATGATCCCAAAAACTGGTCGCTGATTCGAGAGACACTCAGAGAGATAGGACGAAACGATCTGATTGGTGATGGAGATAAACAACTGGTGCCTGCTGAGGAAAAACGTAAGTCATCCTATTCTTCAAGAAGACCTGAACAACGTTTGACTAAACAAAAGCATTTTCAGAAGAAAAAAAGAGTATCAGAAAAGCACTAAATAGATTCTCTAATTTATACTGGTCTGATTTTGATTTTAGATAATAAAATAGGAATAGGTAATATTGATGAAATTACTAGCATTGAAGCAACCACTATCAAAGGTGTTTTTTTCTCAACTTTTTAAATCAGGCGTTGGTTTATGTCTGCTGTTAATAACATTTATGGTATTTGCAGCAGATGCTGATACCCCATTAAAAACAACCTCCCCTGACTGGTTACAAATAAATTTAGGCTTATTTGGCGGCTTAGCCCTCTTTCTTGCAGGTTTACAATTATTATCTGAGGGCATGAAAAAAGCAGCCGGTCAGGCAATGACGACGGTATTGGCAAAATTGACCACCAACCGTTTTATGGGGGCAATGACCGGTGCTTTTGTAACCGGCATACTCAATTCATCGACGGTCACAACGTTGCTTGTGGTCGGTTTTATCTCCGGCGGCATGATGACTCTTGCTCAGTCTGTCGGGGTTATTATGGGGGCTAATATCGGCAGCACGGTGACGGCTCAGTTGTTAGCTTTTGATCTGGCTGCTTATTCACTGGGGCCCGTTGCTATCGGCTTTTTTATGCTGTTTACTGCCAAACGCGACAAGATAAAATACTATGGCATGATGCTTATGGGCATTGGCCTGGTGTTTTATGGTATGGGACTGATGAGTGAGGCAATGGTTCCCTTGCGTAATTATGAACCCTTTATTGAGATTTTAAAAGAACTGGAACACCCGCTTGCCGGTATTCTGGCCGGGGCTGTATTTACGGCTATTGTACAATCCTCTGCTGCGACTGTCGGCATTGCTATTGCGATGGCAAGTGAGGGGTTACTGGGCTTACCTGCCGGCATTGCTTTAGCTCTGGGTGCCAATATTGGTACAGCAGTCACCACGGCTATAATGGGGGTTCTCAGCAGCAAATCGGTTGATGCCGTCAGGGCCTCAGTGGTTCATGTCAGCTTTAATGTGGTCGGTGTCCTTATCTGGCTGCCATTTATCGGCTTGCTGGTTGAAATTGCCGTATGGTTGTCACCTACCAGTCCTGAGTTAGAGGGAATGGCGCGAGCAGCATCAGAAGTGCCCCGACAGATAGCCAATGCGAATACCTTCTTTAATATAATTAATACCGTATTATTTATTGGTTTTACTACCTGGTTTGCCCGCATGGCAGAATGGTTAATCACTGAAAAAGCACCCAAAAAAGGGATTATTATCGAGCCTAAATATCTGGATGAAAACCTGTTGATAACACCCAATATCGCACTGCAGCAGGTACGCCTGGAATTGGCCAGACTGGGCACTATTGCAATGGAAATGCTGCGCGATATTGTTCCGGCATTTAAAAATAATGATATGCAGCATATTAAAGAAATTGCCAGACGTTATGATGAGATCAGCATCTTA
>DAOVUK010000303.1 GCA_030632625.1 Gammaproteobacteria bacterium | reverse complement strand
GCAGTTTTGGGCTATAGATACTATTTCTCAGTTGATCGGTCAAAATAGAGAAATTATGGAAATAGCCTTCGACCGGATCCCGAGCCAGTGCCTGAAATGTTGTTTTTGCCCGGAAAATTTTGGGTGCCCAATCCGCTTTGGGATAAACAGCGCCTAAAAATCCAAATAAACCCGGTCGTATTGATTGAGGAAACAAACTTCTGAGTCTTTCTTCATTCATATGCCAGCGATAGCGTCGATAACCTGCAAAAGTTTCATCCCCACCATCACCGGAAAGAGCCACTGTCACACGCTTACGTGCTAATTGACACACACGATACGTCGGCATGGCTGAACTATCAGCATACGGCTCATCATAAAGGGTGGCGAGTTTGTCAATCAGACTGAAATCTTCAGTGTCCACCGTGTCCAGGTGATGATTGGTCTGAAATTGTTCCGCCACCTGCGCAGCATATTTTGACTCATCAAATGTTTTAACATCAAAACCAATTGCACAGGTGTTAACAGGCTCATTCTGTAAACCAGCCATCATGGCAACCACAGCACTGGAATCAACTCCGCCTGAGAGAAAAGCACCTAATGGCACTTCTGAAACCATACGAATATCAACCGCTTCTTTAAAGCGTCGGATCAATTCACTTGAGATTTCTTTCTCATCCATTTCAGGCAGCTTTTTAAACGGAATGTCCCAGTACTGGGTCAGTTTTTCTGATGACATTCCAGACTGTATTGAAAGGCTATAACCTGGCGGTAATTTAAACACATTTTTATAAATCGTTCGAGGCTCAGGCACATAGCCCAGGGCGAAGTATTCTTCTGTTGCGTAGAAATCCAGCTCTTTTTTAAAGTCGGGATGCGCCATCAGTACTTTTAATTCTGAGCCAAAAATAAATTGCCCACTTGCCAGCCAGGTATAATACAGAGGTTTAATCCCCATGCGATCACGAGCAATAAACAGACTTTGTTTTTTTATGTCCCAGATTGCAAAAGCAAACATGCCCCGAAGCTTGTTAACACATTGTTCACCCCATTCCTGCCAGGCACAAACGATAACTTCTGTATCACTATGGGTTTGAAATTTGTAACCTTTTTGAACCAGTGTTTCCCGGATATCACGGTAGTTATAAATTTCACCATTAAAGACAATTACAACGGACTTATCCTGACTGAACAGGGGTTGCTGGCCAGTTGAAATATCAATAATTGACAGGCGTCGATGAGCCAGTCCAATCCCCTTCTGGATAAAATAACCACCATCATCGGGTCCCCGATGAATTTGAACCTGATTCATAGCCTCAAGAATTTTGGGATTAATATCCCGACGACCTTGAGTACGAGAAGAACTATCAAAAATTCCTGCTATTCCACACATTTTTAAGCAATCTTTTCTTTAAGTGATGTTAAATAAACATTATTGTAATTTTGTACCATGTTAATGATACTGAATTTTTCTTCAATTCTTTTTCTGGCTAAATCACCATGTTTTCGAATTAATTCCGGTGATTCTATATATAGCAGGCATTTTTCTTTAATTGCACAAGGATCGGCTCTTGGCACTATAAAACCTGTTTGACCATCCATGATAAGTTCTGCATTGCCGCCCACATTTGTTGCGATAACGGGTAAACTACAGGCCATTGCTTCAAGAATTGTATTTGATATTCCTTCGGCCAGCGAGGGTAATACAAATATTGTCATCAGATGCATTAATTCAGGCACATCTTCTCTGGCTCCTGCCAGCCACACTTTATTTTGCAGCCCTGCTTCGTTAACTTGTTTCTGTAACTTATCTTTCAATGCACCATCGCCGACCAAAATAAGTTTTATATCTTTATCAATCACTTTTGGTGACTTGAGCAACTCAATGAATGCTTCCAGTAAATTGGGCTGATCTTTAACGTCTTCTAAACGGCCAACCGTACCTACAACAACCGTGTCATTATTTATAAACCCCGTAGGCAAGCCTGGCAGTTTTAAATTAATATGTTCCTGATGCTGAAATTTTTCTGTATCCACACCGTTACAAATAGTGATAATTTTATCTTTTTTGATCTCAATGGTGTTACTCAGATAATTTTCTAAATCTTTTGACAGCGGGATATAATAATCAACAATCGACCTAAAAAACTTTCTGATACTTTGATAACGTTTATTACGACCATCCAGATCGTGTACATCTCGTCCATGTTCTCCATGAATTCGAATGGGTACTCCCGCTAAAAAAGCAGGTAATTGTGACTCCAGTGCTGACATATTTCGACTATGAACAATATCGGGTTTTATTTTTCTAAAAAGCTTCCATAATCGATAGAAAAGCATGAAGTCTTTTCCTGGTTTTTTATGCATATCATAGATATCAACCGATTTGTTTAATCGATTAGAAAATGTAGTATGATCAGTCATACATATTATCACATGTTGATATTCATCATCAGGTAAACGGTTAATCACGTTAACCAGACCATTCTCCAAACCACCCATACCAAAACGATAGATAACATGTGCAATGACATATTTTTTTGACTTGTTTATTGACTTACCTTTTAGTTTAGTGAGTGACACAATTATTTGTTCTTCAAAAAGCGTTCATTAAAACTATTTGTCACATCAGGAATCATACCATTAACAAACGCCTGTAATTTTTTCCGGCTGGCTTCTAAATCATTCTTTTCAAATCGAGTATAGACCACTACCGCATATTCACCCTGACTGTCCCCCGACAATTTATTCAGTGCTTCAATCAACTTGGCTTCATAGCTATTAATAATGACTTTTCCAGCGATGACATTCCAGTGCCAGATCAAAATATCATCTTTTGCTGAACTTAAATGCGTTTCCAACACTGTTTCTGAATGATTATGTATTGTAATATCTTGTTTTTCTTCTCTCATTTGATTCCAGACTTCATGTTTTTGAGGAATCATTATATTTTGCGAATTAATTAATTCAGCATCTTGTTTCTGGATGGCATAATACGCCAGATAAAGTCCAACTTCTGATCGGGATGAGTCTTTATATTCAGTCTGATAGTGTGCTGAGGGATTAATGTATTGCGGAGTCCAGCTAATCGAAGTCGTTTCAGATTTTACCCAGTTTGGATTTTCAATCAACTTTATTTCAAAAGTCTGAGCGACACTTTGAAGAGAGTTATGCTTTATTTTATAATCCATAAAAGGGCCAATGGAAATGAGTAATACTCCTGATATCACAACCAGGGAGAATCGACTTGTTTTTTCTTTTATTAAATTTGTTAGTTCCGTTATGGGGTTATCAACTTCATCATCACGCCAGTAAGAACCAACCCAGAACATAATAAAGAGAACGATGCCAAAGAAAACCCAGCCATAAATGAGATGATCAACACCGGTCGCCAATTTCATACCACTAAAATGCCCTAACATCACAATAATAAATGCTCGGATCCAGTTAGCAACAATTGGAGTAATAATTGATGCCAGAATAAACACACTACGCTTGAGATAACTCGAATAAGTCATATAAGCATATAAGGTACCCAGAGCAATTGAGGCAATTAAATAGCGAACGCCGCTGCAGCCCTCAACAACTGACCAGCTGCCGCTTGGCAGGGTAAAAAAAGTACCTTCCGAATAAATAGGTATCCCCGTTAACTCAATAGCAGCAATAACAAAATCTGCTGTCATATACATCATGGGTGTAATAAATTGCTCCCCAAAGGGCACCATAAAGTAAAGGTATAGAAGTGGAAATAAAATCTGTTTAACAACAGACCACCCCATCACTAATAAAACAATCAGTAAGAGTAATGTCACAAAAGCCCACTGCTGAACCACTAAAACGTCAACCAGGCTGGCCATTAACCAGCCAAACGTGACCATTGCTATCAAAGGAAGAGCTAATAGCTGGGTGACCGGTTCAATAGCACTTAATTGTTTTTTGTTTTGCCAGATAAGATAAAGAGAAATAGGCAAGATCAAAAAACCATGAGTAAAGGTTTCTGAGCGCAGCCAGATCTGTATCATGGACTCGACTGTGCTGTAAAACACAAGAAATAGAAAAATGACGGCTACGGATAAAACCAGCAGTCTTTGCTTCCATATTATTGTTAATTGTTGTTGTATTAAGTATTGCATAATTTACTTTAAATTAATTACTCTGATTTTTTTCATTGTAGGTTGGCGCTGAGCAAAGCGAAGTCCAACATAGCCCTACAGTTTATTTGTTGTGTTGAGCTTCGCTGCGCTCAGCGCCAACCTACACAAGTATGCCAATAATTTGCTATTCTGCCTTCATTGTCAGATACTTTGTCACTTTAGCCAGATGACTATCCCATGAGAAATGATTGATAACCAGCTCTCGACCTTTTTCACCAAGATTCTTTTGATCGCCCTCTGTTAATATCTTTGTGCAGATTTGAACTAAGTCTTCTGCTGAATCACTAGTATAAAGTTTAAAATCATCATTAGTATTCTTGTTAAATGAGGAGGCAATGCCATCCATTGCAGCATGTGTTGCAACAACCGGTCTTGCCATGGCCATAGCTTCCAGAACTTTATTCTGAATGCCTCGGGCAATTCTCAATGGCGCGGTCACCAAATCAGCAAAGGCGATATAGGGGCGGATATCATTTACGCCGCCGATAACAAAAATTCCTTCTTTTTCTGCAAGACGTTTAATTTTTTCAGAGGGTCTTGAGCCGACAATATAGAAACAGGCATCTGGACAATTTTCTTTCAATATTGGAAAAATTATCTCAGCAAACCAGAGCACCGCTTCCTGATTGGCCCAATAATCCATTGCGCCAGTAAAAACCATTATCTGTGTATTATTTCCATGAGTCACATAAGGATTTTCTAATTCTATTGCCGGTGAAAAAT
>DAOVUK010000350.1 GCA_030632625.1 Gammaproteobacteria bacterium | reverse complement strand
TGCTGTCGATACTGCCTACTCTTTGTTCGGCAGGCAGTAAGTCGGCACTGATTGTTGCCAGATGTGCGCCACTTTCATAAGCATCTTTATTGGTATTAAATAACACGATAATATTTTTTACCAGACGCTTTTGTTTACCCTGTTTCTTATCCTGCAGTGCAGAAAACTCATCATCCAGTGTTTTTAATGCGCTTACGACCTGTTGTACAACCTCTTCTGTTCGCTCAAAAGGTGTGCCCTGAGGCAATAGTATTCGGGCCTGAATGACATTACTTTCCAGGTTGGGTAAGGCACGATATTTAAGCAGGCCGGATGGCAGGCTGGCATAGGCGATAATAACAAAACCCAGAATTATCCCCAGAGTCAGATAGGGCAGGGCAATGGTTTTTTTCGCTAAGGGTGCAAACAGCTCATCTCTTAGAAAGGTAAATTTTTTATCAAACCACTGATGTATGGTCGATCGCTGAGTAGTCACCAGTTGTCCACTGCTGTGCAGTAAATGAGAGGGTAGAATCAAAAATGCTTCCACCAGACTGACAGCCAGGGTCACAATAAGAACAACGGGTAAATAACTGAGAATAGCGCCCATTTTTCCGGCCATATAAGCTAACGGACCAATAATAATAACCGTCGTTAAGAAAGATGAAAATACGCCGGGGGCAACTTGTGTGACACCGGTGACAACGGCATCTATTTTGTTTTTTCCCTTGCGCAGCTGGGTAGCCACATTTTCCGACAGAACAATTGCATCATCCATTAATAAGCCAATAGCGACCAGAAGAGCAACCAGAGTGATCATATTAAGGGTATAGCCCAAAAGCTGCATTGCAAAAATCGCCCCGAGAAAAGAAACGGGCAGACCCATGGTCACCCAGAAACTGTAGCGAAAACTGAAAAAAAGCCACATGGTCAAAAAAACCAGAAACAGTCCCTGAATACCGTTGCTTATCAGAATGCGTAGACGATCCCGGATCACAGACGTCACATCCTGACTAATTTCCAGTGAAATGCCCTGTGGAGCAGTACGTTTTTCCCGCTCCAGATGCTGCAAAATGACTTTTTTTACCTGCAGTGCATCCTGAGACGTTGTTTTTGAGATTTCAAGCAGAGCGGCTCTTTGGCCATTAAAAAGGATTTGATCTTCCTGCTTCTTAAACTGGCTGGTAATTACTGCAATATCGCCTAAGCGGACCTGTCCACCAGCGGGGCTGGAAATAATAACTAAATCAGCAAACTCCTGCCGGGTGCGACGTTGTTCTGCAAGGCGGACAATAAAATCCTGAGTGGCTGTTTCCATAATGCCCGAAGGCAGATCAAAACTCTGCCGTTCCAGAAGTTCGATAATATCGGTAATGGATAAGTTATAACGTCGCAGAGTCTCAGCAGCAATATTGATGATGATATCCTGTTCAGAAAAACCGAGTAATTTGACCTGGGCAATTTGCGGATCAAATTTCAGATGCTGTTTCACCTTATTGGCATAGGCTTTTAAATGAACAGCTGACATCTTACCCGTAATTGCTATACTGGCGACCACAGCTGTACGCTCCAGCTTAGCCACTGTAGAGACTTCAACCTTATCAGGAAAACCCGTAATTAAATCAATTTGTGATTTAATATCGTTATAAAAAGTATCTATATTTCCCTGTTCATGCATTTGTACAGTCGTTATGGCAAGGTTCTCACGGGCATCGCAGCGGACTTCCACTAATTCAGCAATTGAATCCAGTGCATCTTCGATGCGAAAACAGATTGCTTCTTCAACTTCATCAGGTGTTGCACCGGGATAAGGTGTGCGAATTTCTATTTCTGTCGGAGGAATAACAGGGAAGGTATCACGCTGCAGTTTTGGTAAGCCGATTAAGCCCAGTATTATTATCACCAGCATAAGGATATTGGCAGCGGTTGGGTGCTCTGCAAAATATCGAATCATTTTTCAGATCTCGTGCCAGCGGCCTGAGTTATTAACCATTTTTGGGTTTTTTTGTCCTCTTTCGGTTCCAGCAGCATGCCTTCCAGTGCCGGTACCAGATCTGAAATAACAATGCGTTCTCCTGACTTGATGCCATGGCTTAATACCGTATATCCGGACTGAGAAAACTTTATTTTTACGGGACGAATAACAAGACGGTTTTCATTATTCAGCACATAGATACTGTTTTTATGAGCACTGCTTTTAGAAATAGTACTTTCATGAATTGCATTAGCAGGTACAACAAACTGGCCATGCTGTGGTTTACCACGTAATTCAACTTCAACGAAAGTGTTACGCGTTAAGGGTGGTCTTCGTCCCGGCTTTGCCTGTTTATAGGGATCATTCACCGTAACAATAATGCCGATGGACTGGGTTTGTAGATCAACCAGACCAGCTACACGGTCAACAACGCCATCCCATTCAATAATATGAGTGGCTGTTTTCAAACGCACAATAGCCTCTAATGACAGTGCGCCGGGAACACGCTGATGGCTGTCGGATTGTTCTGTTTCATTGATGTTAGCCATTAGCGGCCGCAGAGTGCCGATGCTCAGCTGGGCATTAATTTCCGCCGTTTTAATATCATCTGCACTGAATAATGTTTGTCCTTTATTAACAAAATGAGCGACATGGCTTTTTACCTGTGTTACACGAACATCAAAAGGGGCCTCAATTCGTGTGTTGCTGAGTTCATATTCAGCCAATGCTTTTTGTGCCTTGAGTACACCTCGATCAGCCTGGTTTATGGCAGCGGCATTGTGTAGATTCTGCACTTTAGTCTCTGCTGAATAAACCTGCAGCTGAGCTTCATCAACGGCTGATTTGGCTATTGCGCCCTTTTGACTCAGGCCGTGTTTATCTTTCAGATCTTTATTGAGCAGCTTTAGATTCAGTTTCTCAATTACTATGGATGATTTAATGGTTTTTTCTTTAATTTCAGAGGCTTTTATCTGTGCATTAATTTGTTCCAGGGTTAAGCGATAACTGGTATCGTCAATTCTGAGTAATTCGGTACCTGCTTTGACAATATTGCCATCTTCAAGCTGTTCTGATTTCCAGGCTATTTTTCCAGAAACTTCAGCAATGGCATCCCAGGTTTTTCCCGGCACACTGGTTCCATAAGCAAAGGCCTTTGGCTGAACTGTCATTGTTGACATTGTTATTATTCGAACTTTGACCGGCTTTTCAAAAGAGGCTTGTTTTTCAATGGGTTTTTTCAAAGAATAAGCAAATATAACAACAGCAGCTGCAATAATCAGAGGCGGTATTATTAATAATTTGTTTTTCCATACAGTCATTTTCATCACCTGAAATCATTAATTCCTTTTAAAATTAACACAGCACTCAAGATGTTTCCAGCTATGTTCTACTTTGATTGAATGAAAGTCAGCAGTAGTGACTGCAGCCCTTAACCTATATCATTGCTATTTGTATGTGCAGAGGTGTATCGTTTAATAAAGTAGTTGAAAATTCCAGAGGACTTATTCGAATGAATTATCTTCCAATAAAATTTCAGCATATCATTCTATCAGCCGCCATGCTTTTATTGCCTTCATTTATTATTGCCTCTGATAATATTTCTATTGAATCAACCGTTATTTTTAATACTGCCTGTGCACGATGTCATGAAGGGGAGTGTAGTGGAAGAATGAGTTTTCACTTGCCTGAGGATGCCGCGAATCAGCATATTCGTCGTCATGGCGGTGATTTATCTGCAGAACGCATTCGACAATTATTCAAACTGCTGCGCTATATGAAGGAAAAATGCAGTTTCTATCCGGTTCCATTCGCTCTTGTCAACGAGCAGATATGGGATAGTGAGGTGCTGAATAAATTTCAGTCACCTTCCAGTCAGGCCTATTTTATACCTCTTGGTCTTCTGGAGCCTGGTTGGTACCAGTTCTTGTTTGAAGAGCTTAATCATACAAAGTTTTGTGTAGAAATTATCAACGATGAGTTTGATTTTATTGATAAAGACAGTCTGAATGGCGAGCTGGGCAAGAAGAGACTGAAATTTCAGGTTGAAGAACGCTCAGAGCATTTCCTGAGATTAACCGCTCAGGAAGCCATTAATCTTAAAAGACTGGAGCTATTGAAGCTTGAAGATAATATGAAATAAGAACACGTGTCCTGCTATTCTTTAAATTTTAGGTTCTTCACATTATTGTGTGCTTTTTGTATTCACTCGGTGAATTCAGCCATTCATAGATAGGGTAGAGACGTTGCATGCAACGTCTCTACGTATGCTTACCACCCTGGCGGTCATTACGTGACCGTAGAGAGAAGGCATGCCTTCTCTCTACAATTT
>DAOVUK010000387.1 GCA_030632625.1 Gammaproteobacteria bacterium | reverse complement strand
TTCACCGACCAGTGATCTGTCAGCAAGTTCGGCACGTGCCTGTGTTGTGTTTTTGTCCGTACACTGGTTTAGTATTCGTACTCAGGGGGTGAAAAACTATCTGCGTCATTACCTGACACCAAGCCCAATACTGCTGCCTTTTCATATTATTGGCGAAATTACCCGTACCATTGCCCTGGCTATGCGTCTGTTTGGTAATATGATGAGCCTGGAAATGGCAGCCCTTTTAATGCTCATGGTCGCTGGTCTTCTGATCCCTGTGCCGATTATGATGTTACATATTATTGAAGCGTTAGTACAAGCATACTTATTTGGACTGCTGGCACTTATCTACATTGCCGGTGGACTTCAAGCTCACCAAATCAAACAACAAAAAGAAGAGAAAAACTTATGACTGATATTTCAATGTTTACCCTCATTTCTACTGTGGCAGCCATCCTGGGAGTCTCCATCGGTGTTATTTTTCCTGCCCTGGCAATGGGAAAAGCCATCAGTAGTGCAATGGATGCTCTATCCAGACAACCGGAATCGGAACGCTCTATTATGCGCACCTTATTTATTGGTCTGGCCATGATTGAATCATTAGCTATTTATGTACTGGTCATTGCTTTGATTATATTATTCAGAAACCCCTTACTTGAATATCTGATTAAATAATTGAGGTAGATTTTGCTGAAACTTCGAATAGTTAGTATTCATCCATAAATAAGGCGAATGAATTCGCCCCTACAATTCAGGGTTTAATAACTTGTTGAATTATCAGATTATATTTTCTGTAGGGGCGAATTAATTCGCCTAAAAAAGCAATTTATGGATAGAAATTAGTTATAATATATTATTCAATCGATTTTATTCTAAGAGGAATTGATCCTTGGAATTTCACTGGTCTACTTTTATTCTGGAAATTATCAATTTTATTATCCTTGTCTGGATACTGAAATATTTTCTCTATAAACCTGTGCTGAAAATTATTGAACAGAGGAAGGCTGGTATCCAGAATGATCTGGATGAGGCACAAAGTTTTCGTGATGAGTCACATTTGCTGAAACAGCAATATGAAAACAGGCAGCAGGAATGGCAACAGGAAAAACAGCTGTCACATAAAAAACTACATGAAGAAATGGTTCTGGAACGTGAACGCTTAATAAAGGATTTAAAGTATTCACTTGAACAGGAACGGCAAAAATCTCAGGTTCTGGAACAACGTCAGCTTAATGATACAGTAAAAATAGCACAGCAGCAGGTTCTGAATAATGGTGCCCGTTTTACTGCAATTCTGTTATCTCGTCTCACTAATTCTGATGAACTGGGAACGGCATTAGAGAACCGACTATTTGCTTTACTGCTGGAAAATCTGACGTCACTTCCTAAAGAACAACTGGAAATGCTGCAAACGGCTGCTGTTGAAAAAGATCAAACCGTAAAGATCATCAGCAGCAGGGAATTAAATCCCGGGGATAGAAAAAAACTGGAAGAAGCCTTATACCTGCTAATTAAAATCAGACCGGCTTATGAATATCAGCAGGACCCGAAACTTCTTGCTGGTCTGCGTATTGTTCTTGGTTCCTGGATATTACATGCTAACTTGCAGGATGAGCTGCAATTTTTTTCTGAGTCTCTGCATGAGTAATAATAGTGAGCAGTTCCACACACTACTAAACCGACAGACTGATAGACTTAAAAGTTATCAATTTGCAGTACGTATTACTGAACAAGGCAGCGTCGTATCCATCGGTGACGGCATTGCCTGGATCAGTGGTTTGCCTTCGGCTACGATGGATGAGGTTCTGAATTTCGAAGATGGCAGTCAGGGGATGGTTTTTGATTTAACACCCAAGCTGGTTGGTGTGGTATTGCTGTATGAAACAGACACATTAACAGCAGGAATGTCTGTACATGTGACGGGGCATCGATTAAGTATACCCGTGGGTGATAGTCTAATCGGACGTATTATTGATCCGCTTGGTTCACCGCTGGACAATCTGCCAGAGCCGGAACAATCCAGAAGGCAGGATCTGGAATCAGCATCACCCTCTATCATTGCAAGAGACTTTGTACATAAGCCGTTATATACGGGATGCAAAATTATCGATACGATGATGCCTATTGGCAAAGGACAGCGACAACTGCTAATCGGTGATGAAGGGCTTGGCCGCAGTTCAATAGCTATAGATACAGTGCTGAACCAGGCAGGAAAAAATGTTTATTGTGTCTACGTACTCATTGGTCAAAAACTTTCTACAATTATTAATAGCATAGACATTTTGCGCCGACATAATGCCCTTGAGTATACGACAGTAGTTGTTGCTGAGGCCAGTGCCTTACCTGGATTACAATATATTGCGCCTTTTTCAGGTTGTAGTATAGCAGAGTTCTGGATGAATAATGGACAGGATACGTTAGTTATTTATGACGATCTGTCTACGCACGCAAAAACATACCGGGAACTTTCCCTGTTATTACGCCGACCACCTGGACGTGAGGCTTATCCAGGTGATATTTTTTCTGTCCACGCACGCTTACTGGAACGCAGCACTATGCTCAATACTGCCCATGGCGGCGGCAGCATGACGGCATTTCCTATTGTTGTCACCAATCAGGGTGAAATTGCATCTTATATTCCGACCAATCTTATTTCAATCACTGATGGACAGATATATTTTGCTAGTGAATTGTTTGCCGCCGGCTTTCGCCCTGCGATAGATATTGCCCATTCAGTTTCACGTATTGGCGGCAAGGCACAACATCCTCATATCAAGGCTGAAGCAGGACGTATGAAACTGGATTATCTACAGTTTCTGGAGCTGGAAGTTTTTACTCGCTTCGGAGCTAAAGTTGAAGCTTCTATTGAGACTGCAATACAGCGTGGCCGCTTGCTCAGGGAAGTTCTTAAGCAGGAACAACTTAATCCCTTATCAGTAGAATTTCAAATGGCCTGGCTGGTGGCTTTCAATGAAGGCTTATTGGACCATGAAAATCTGGAAGCAATTCCTCAATTGCTTAACTGGCTAAGCCAATGTGTGCAGCAGTCTGAGCTTGATCTCAATAGTGAACGTAATTTGTGGATCAAAGCTATTATAAATTGGCTGCAGCAGTTTAACAGGACAAATCATGAGTAAGCTGAGTGAAATGGAGCATCATCAGTACCAATTAGCTGATATGCGCAATATTATGAATGCCATGAAAAATCTGGCTTATATGGAACATCGTAAATTATCTCGTTTACTACTGTCTCAGCGTCAGATGTTAGCCAATTTTGAAAAAGTTGCTGCTGACTTTCTTAGTTTTCATCCTTATCCTGAAACCATCAGGGAGTCACCCAAAACTATTTATTTGCTGATGGGATCCGAACGGGGATTTTGCGGCAGTTTCAATGAAAAGCTTCTTCAGGCATTAGATGAACAACCACCGCAGGACATTGAGGTGACAAATTCAATCATCATCGTCGGACAAAAACTGGCCAGGCATCTTGAAGCAGACCCACGGGTAGCAGCTTTTGTTAACGGGGCTAATTTTGAAGAAGAGATTGCACTGATACTAAACACCATTGTCTCTGCTATCAGTTTATTACAAAAACAGCACGGTATGATTTCTTTAGTAGTCCTGTACCATTATGATATCCTGGACAAGATAGACAGACGTGCTTTATTGCCTCCTTTTCAGGATAAAATTGAAGCGCCCTGTTTTGCCTATCCGCCCATGCTTAATATGCAGGCAGAAGAGTTTTTTACTGATCTTTGTGAACAGTACCTGTTTGCTGCCCTGCATGAGATTGCCTATACATCACTTATGATTGAAAATCATTGGCGTGT
>DAOVUK010000209.1 GCA_030632625.1 Gammaproteobacteria bacterium | reverse complement strand
GCAGAAAAGTAATAACAACGGTGCTGCTTTTACTGATCTGTCAATTGCACAGCGCGAGCTGATACTGCGTGAATTCGAACAGCAACCTGAAGGCAGGCGCTGGCTGGTTAATATTTTAAATTATCTGCTTGAAGCCCTGCTGACTGATCCGGTTTATGGCGGCAATCCTGACGGTATTGGCTGGCAGTGGTTAGAACACAGAGCCGGCGAGCCCCATCCTCCTGCAAACAAGCGCTACTGGCTGCTTTAAGCTGAATAAAAGTTAAGAGAAAGTGAATGAGTCATGATTATGATATCTGCGTGGTCGGCAGCGGTGCCGGCGCAGGCCCGATTATTTATACCCTTGCCCATGCCGGATACAAAGTGCTGGTACTGGAAAAAGGTCCCTGGTATACCGAACAGGATTACTTTAAAGACGAATTAAAAACCTCTTTACGGGGCGGTTACACACCCGATCTGCGTGACGAACAGCATGTTGTTGAAATAGAAAATGATGATGGCAGCTGGCGTAACTTTGAAACTTATCAATCCAGCTGGAATTTTTGGAATGGCAATGTTGTCGGTGGATCCAGTAACTTTATGAGCGGCTTTTTCCACCGACTCAAACCCAATGACTTCAAACTCCTGTCAACCTATGGACCTGTCGACGGTGCCAATATTGTCGACTGGCCTATCAGCTATGATGAAATGGAACCTTATTATGACAAGGTTGAGAAAGTAGTTGGTGTCTCAGGACGGGTGATCAAACACCCTTTTCAGGAACCCCGCAGCAGTGCAGATTTCCCTTATCCGCCAACGGCTGAACATCCCATTGCGCAACACATTGACCAGGCATGCAAGCGCCTTGGCTTCCATTCCATGCCGATGCCCAGAGCCATTCTCTCTCAACCGGCGCTTAATCGTAAGGCCTGTGTTTATAGCGGCTTTTGCGGCAGTTATGGTTGTGCCACAGGTGCTAAGAGCAGTTCCCGCGCAGCATTAATTGACAGCGCTATGACAACCGGTAATTGTGAATTACGGCCTGAATCGATGGTCACTCATATTCACAGTGACAAAACCGGTAAAGTCAGCGCAATTGAATATGTTGATAAACAGGGAAAAAAGCATGCAGTTGATGCAAAACTATACGTGGTCGCTGCACAGGCAATTGAAACAGCCCGCTTATTACTGAATTCAACCGGGCCAAAACACCCTGACGGTCTGGCCAATAATAGCGGACAGGTGGGTAAAAATCTCATATTTGCCGGCGGCGGTGCTGGTTCAGGTCGTCTATCCTATGACAAATTTTCAGCTGAGCAGGTCGCAGAACTGAAACAATTCGGCACTTTTATTAATCGTTCTATACAAGACTGGTATGAAATCAGAGACAAAAATCTGTTTAAAACAGATGCACCGCAAAAAGGCGGCACCATTGATTTCGTACACCTACATCCAAACCCGGTTGCCCGGGCAAATCGTCAAACCCGTGGTAATGGCGGACTCTTATGGGGCAAACCACTCAAAGACAAACTCAAGGCACATTTTACCGAAGGACGTTACATCAAAGTTGAAGCTTTTTGTGACTGGGCACCAACCGATAACAGCCATGTCAGCCTTGATACCAATGTGAGAGATAAATGGGGTTTGCCGGTCGCCAGAATCAAAGTCGATGTGCATGTACAAAATTTAAAAGTAGGCTGGTATCTGGCGAGTAAATCAGGCGATGTATTACGTGAAATGGGTGCCGATAATGTTTTATCATTTGCATCAGGCGTACCGCCAACCAATCTTGTGGCTGGCAGCTGTCGCTTTGGTACGGATCCGAAAACATCGGTACTCAATCCCGATTGTCAGGCACATGATGTGGAAAATTTATATGTCACAGACGGCAGCTTTATGCCTACGGGCGGCAGCGTGCCCCACACCTGGACTATTTATGCCAATTCATTTCGCGTGGCAGATAAAATTGTGGCTCGTTTGGGCGGTGTTAAAGACACACAGGCAGAGAAAACAGCGGAACTATCGACGCACGGGTAGAGTGCCTGGTCTATGTCCTGGTTTTAATCCTGGTGGTTTTGGCCGTATGGGTCTATCTGGATTAACAGGCACCCCTGGTTTTGGTCGTATGGGTTTGCCTGGATTAAGGGGTAATCCAGGTCTTCTGTAATAGCCTCCACCATAGAAATTATTGTCATCACTATCATCTTCTGAATTTCGTTCCTTACGCTGCGCAGCCTGTTGTTCCTGATATCGAAGTCTGCGTTCATTCTCAAGCCGCCGTTCACGTGTCAGTCGCTTATCCAGGGCTTTGTCTTTTTCCATAATTTGCTCAAGCTTCTGCTGACTTTGCGCTTCTTCTTCGGCTGTCATTTTTTTTATTTGAAACTGTTTTTCAGGTTCCTGGTTGGCTTTGACTGCATCTGTAAACTCAGTGACACCCTCACTATTTTGATATTGATAAACATTTTGCACCGCTTCTATCGGCATAGAGACTATTATCGTAAAATAAAATGCAGTCAATTTAAAAATCTGGTTTTTCATCTTAGCACCCTGTGTTTTAGTCTGACATCAGCTCAAACGTGATAGTTTTATGAGTTCTTTGATAATCGCACTGTCTAAGCTGAACAATTGTATCATAGTGCTTCTTGTGTGGATGGTGCTCAAAACCCGCTTAATTTAGTGCGATGAAAGTCACACCAGACTCATATTTTAACTGGTTTAGAGAACCCAGATTCTTCTCCATAATAAACAAACAAACCCATTTCTTTATAATTGCCACTATCAGTCCTAAAAAGAGCATTGACTTTATCAAGCTTACCGTCACCGTTGAGATCTCTTGTCAGAAGCGTTCCACCACCTTCTTCTTTTATCGGAAGTCGCCAACCAACGGGAGGCTCAAGTCGTTCTTCAATCGTTATAAAATCATTTTTGATTGCCAAAATCGCATCTTGCAAGTCTTTATTTATGTCGTAACGCCCTATACTGAGCGTATTAACGTAATCTGCTAGTTGGTGCAAAACCGGTAAAAATTCGCGCAGAAGCTCTGGGTAATAATCTGCTACCCAGCTTATGTGATTGGTCACTTCGCCAGCTCTTAGAATTTTACCCATAGCCACCTGTTCTTTATAGTCGTATGGTTGATATGCTAGTTCTGGATAGCCAAATTCTAATTCTGGCTCTTTGTCCAAAATATCTTGCCAAGACTGGGGGGTGACCGTAAGTAATTTTCCGCGATAACCTTTCTCAACTAGATTAAGCTTTCTATATTCAGGGTGTTTGATAGTCACAAACACCTTATCTCCATACATCCCCCCAAACCAGGGTCTCAGATTACTACTCACTCGAATATGATGAATCTTATTTGCTGAAATGAGATATTTGCCTTGTATCTTAATACCAGGGATACCGTGCCAATTCCATGTCGAACCAGCTTTTATTTCAATATAGAAAAGTTGTTCCTTATCTGAATTTGTATTGACCTGAATCTTAAGCGTTCGTTGAGGAAGGAACCATATGACTATTAAGAAAACGATTAAAAATAAAATAATCCACTTAAGTATATTTTTCCCAATATTCATTTAATACCCTTCTAATGACTGGATGATCGAAATTATATTCATCTTGGCTGAGACAGAATTTCAAATATACTGTTATCGCTTGCCGTTGTGCTTTGTTTAATGACATTAATTGTGATTTTGTATATTCATCTAGCTGGGTTAAATTATATATGGGGTCATTTACTTCATTTTTAAGGTCACCAATTATGAAAGCTGGTAAATGAAACCGCATACCATCTGCATCAAAAAATGAAAGACTACTATTACACCTCTGTAGCACATCAGTGCTTAATAATTTCCAATTTTCTTTTTCATCTTTATCACGAGACTTTTCCTGTATATCTTCAGATTCGTAATCATCAATTGCCTGAGCTTCCCAAAGACCAATACCGCTTCCAAGAACAATACCTGAAAATGCATCTTCTATTTGTGATATAACTTTATCTTTGTCCATAGCAGCAATTTAACGCCCAGAATAACCGTATATTTTCGAAGCGCAGCGTAGCAAATTGTCCGAATTAATGCGTTTATTAGGCTTGTCTGTCACACCCAATACAGAAGAGAGGCGAACGAAAGAAGAACTCCCAACATTAAAAATAACAACATTTCCATACGCTTCTCGGTTTTCTTGTAGCCTAACGACTGGCTCAGTGCCGGTTTTTTCTTTAGCGTTTTTCAGCCAAAAACAAAACCGTACATTGCAGCCTCTGGTTAGGAATTTTTTTTATTAATCACCATATATTTTCACTTGAAAGATCATCATAACGGTCAAGAGTTTCTAACCATTCTGGCATACCTTCTTTGATGGTTTCCATTAACTCAGTTAAATCTTCAGTATCAATTAATTCTTTTTCATACATAAAATTGTAAAATTTCTTTAAACTCGCAGCATTACTTTTTATGCTTGACTTGCTAGCCCACATTGCTTTTTTTATGAACCAATACCCAAGGAACGTATCTACTTCATTAGCACCATCTCTTGCCTCAATTGCATCTTCATAAAGTAGATAATCGTTTACATAAAAGTCTATATTTGATAAATGACTATTTATAGTTTTTTTGGTCAAACCCGTCAATTTCAACCATTCCTCAAATGAAGTCAATAAGAGTTTATTTTCCTCTCTTATCTTTTTGCAATCTTCTTCATATTTTTCATAATCATCCATTATTTAATACTCATTTTTTGTGTTTATTTTTCCTAACGTCACAACTAACCGTCACGTTTTTTGCGTCCGAGTTGAATTGCATTGTTAGCTATCAAGTAACATTTTTGCCGATACAGCTCTAAAGTAACCCGAGGCCTTTCTAAGTGAGATTATTTCCTTGTCAGCATTTTTATCGAACTCAAGCTTTTCTAATTCATAAAACACTCGTTCTATTTCCCAAGCATCAAGAAGTCCTGTTGATATGTCGATCAACTTTTCATCACTGAGAAAACCTTTCATTATTTTTTCGAAATCTTCAGCGTGCTCTCTCAATTCGCCGCACTTTCCATGTGGAACTTCTTTTTTTGCTAACGAATCAGCTGCATCTGTTAAGATTTGAGATATTTCATTTAGAAATGCTGCTCCATGTTCTATTTTCTCTCGTTTTTGTCCTTTGAGATCTAACCTTACATCCCAAATATTTTTTGCAATGGATAAGATAGCATCGATTATCATTGCTTTCTCCTATAGATAGATAACGTCAAAAGCATTGGGGCGTCTTTTTCCTCCGATGCATTTTCTTAGAATTTATTTAAGATTTCCATTGAATTTTAAGTTTACGATGATTTAGAGCGCAATCACGTAAGTATAAATTTATAAGTGTTTGGTATGGAATACCTGATTCTTCTGACATGGATTTGAAGTAATCTACAGAGTCAGTATCAAGACGCATGGTCACTGGTTGCTTGAGATATTTAATGTAAGGGTTTTTTCTAGCTTTCATTTTTGAAAAATCATAATGGTCTCTCATTTTCTTTCACTCCAATATACCTGTTGCTCACTTTTATCTGCTTTTCTTGCAGAGAAAATCCGTATTTTTGTTTCTTCCTCTCTAAAGCAATGACAAACTACAAGGGTTTTAGATTTAAAGCTTGTACCGAGTAAGATAAAGCGATCTTCATCTTCGGAATGCTCAGGATCATAGAATTGTAGAGCATTCTCATCATAAAAGACGGTTTGAGCTTCTTCAAAGTCAACACCATACATGTTAGTGTTTGATTTGCTCTTCTTTTTATCCCATTCAAATTTAAGCTTACTCATATGTACATTGTACTTATGAACAAAGAAATGTCAATGTTGGTTATTTTGAATTCTAACGTCAGCATGAACGGTCGAATTGTCATTGGCGTTTTTCAGCCAATGACAATTTGATACGCTTCAATGCCCTTGTTGGGCTGTGCGATTGTTTGAAAGGATTACATTGGCATTCCAGACCTAAAAAACCTAAAACTTTACCTTTAGTCTTAAATCGAAGAGAAGTTAAAGAATTACTTCAATCAATGTCAGGATTACACCATTTACAGGCATCCCTGCTCTATGGACCAGGAATGAGACTGATGGAATGCATTACTTTAAGCCGACTTTCATCACCTAATAATATTATTTAAATTTTTGGCTAAATATTTCTGTAGGGGCGAATTTATTCGCACAATTTTGGAACAAAATTCCATTTAGGCGAATCCCTTTATGGGTCACGCAGTGATTGTCGCCCCTACAATT
>DAOVUK010000292.1 GCA_030632625.1 Gammaproteobacteria bacterium | reverse complement strand
TTTGGGGATCACAAAGCTGTAACTGTTTTTGAACGGCACGCTCAGACTCGGTCTGATATGAAAACGGCTGGCTTCAACCCGTTCAGTCTCATCATTGTCGTCATAAATTTGATCATCCCAGTTTTGAGCGAACATAACAAACTCGGAATCAAAGCCGGTGTTCAGATCGATACCATAAGGCGTAAAAGTTTCATCGGCGGACAGTGTTAATTGAGGTAAGCGGCTGTAGGTATGGGTGTTGTACTCAAGGTCCTGATAACCCTGTGCCCGTGCCATAAAATTAAAGGTATCGCCGTTATATCTTAAATTACCTTCACGCAGTAAATGATCAACACTCCGGTCGCGCAGATTACTGCCGAAATCATCCAGATAGTAGCTATCGGAGACATAATTGTAATCAACATTGCCTGACCAGTTATTGTTCCAGTTGGCACGCTGCTGCAGACTGAATGCACCTCGATTTTTGGCGATATCATCGGGTCTGACATCACCATTAGGATCAGTGGTTCCCACGCCGGGTCCTTCCCGTAAAACAACTTCAGCCGCGTCTCTATGATCATCATAACTGCTGTCATTGAGCCACTCAGCGTAGATTTCCCCTGAATAGTTTTCACTGAGATAGCGGTATTCACCACCCAGCATTAAGCCGCGGTCAGATAAAATGGTCGGCGTAACCGTGGCATCCTGCTCCGGGGCAATATTGAAATAGTAGGGGGTGGCCATCTCAAAACCATTAATGTCTGAAACGCCGATGGAGGGCATTAAGAAACCACTCTTACGCTCATCATTAATGGGGAAATTAATATAAGGGGTATAGGCGACAGGAATGCCTTTAAACCGCATTACTGCATGACTGGCTTCACCATAACCCTCATCTGTGTACAGCTCCATGTCACTGGCACTGAGCACCCAGTCCTGATCATCAGCAGGGCAGGTTGAATAAGTGGGATTTTCCAGATCAATTTCGCCAGGTTTAAAGCGGATATTATCGGCAATTCCCTGCGCTGGACGGGCAGGGAATTCATAGCTGGCATTGTCCAGACGACCTTTACGTTCATCTGTCTGGTAGCGGGCAGTATCACCTTTGAGTACCATATTGGGTTCAGTAATAATGACGTTGCCTGCCGCATGAAATATGCCGGAAGCTTTGTTATAAGTGGCTTTGTCTGAGGTTAATTTCTGAATGTTTTTGCTGATAACAACATTACCGGTAAAGTTAATCTGCTCACTGTCGGGGGAGTGAGCATCATCTGCTTCAATATTGGTACTTTCATCAGCCTGTGCCTTCATACTGCTGCGATCATATTCTGCTGCCGGCTGTACCGCACAGCTGGCCCATTGTTCGGAAACAGCGCCCGGGCGGGATTTTAATTTTTGCTGTATGACGGCAATGCCGCCAGTAGGGCTGGTGTTGGGAGCAGAAAAATCAGGTTCAGGAAAAGACGCTTGAACAGCAACAACTGAACCGCTGGGAGGGGGAATACTGGTCCTGCCGTCGACGTCGACACTGTCCAGTGCTGGAGCCAGAGGACCTTCAGCCACCGCACAATTCCACTTGCCGTCAGCCATGGATTGACACTGCCAGCCATTAGACTGATAAACATCTGCCATAACAGGCTGAGAAAAAAACAGCCATGAGCCGGATAACAGCCATGAGCCGGATAACAGCCATGAGCCGGATAACAGTCTTGAGTGTGTTAACAATCCGGTGCTATTTTGGGCAGGAAATTTTTTAGCCGGCTTCGGGCATATTTGCTGAGAAGTTTTCAGTCTATCCATTTTCTTTATTATATTTGCTTCAAAAGCGACATTTTAGCATTGTTCGTTAAAGCCTGTCGATCGGATTCTTAGCTGCTTAGAAAGAATTATTCCGCGTTTAATTACGATTGAGTGCTTTATATTGAATTTTATCTGCTGTTCCTGAAGTCAGATTCAATAAACGAGTTTGTTTTGGGAGTTTTCCCAGGCCTGAAAAACTGCCAGGGCATCATTGAGTACCGATTTATCCTGAACCTGTGCAATAGAGATATTTTTTTGCTGATGGGGAAGGCTTAATTCCTTGAAAATAAACTGATCATCAAAACCGATTTGAGTAGCCTGCGCATAAGAATTGGCGTACAAAACGGAATCGATACGTGCCCAGTAGATAGCTGAGAGACACATTGGACAGGGTTCGCTGCTGGCATAGAGCGTACATCCTGCCAGAGAATATGACTGGATATGCCGGCAAGCATCACGAATGGCTTCAATTTCCGCATGTGCAGTAGGATCATTATGGCTGGTGACCTGATTGCTGCCCCGGCCAATAATCTGGTTATCTTTGACAATAACCGCCCCAAACGGGCCGCCCTGTTGCTGCTGTACGGACTGATTAGCGATCCTTATTGCTTCATCAATAAATTTATTTTTCATAGTTTTTGCTTTTTAACACCACATTCGAATAAAAAATCAGTACTTTTAGCTATAAAAACATATTTGTGATTCAAGATACTTATGCTAAGGTATCTGAAACTCTTATTTACTTTGATATTGATCATTTTAAAATAACTGTAATTTCTGTTAGTATACGTAGTATTAAATTGAAACACACCAGAAACATACAACCAGCACAGCACATACAAGCAGGGTACAGCCATGTCATTGGAAAACTTTGAAAATAGTCTGATCGGAGAGTCGCCGGAACTTAATAGTGTTGTCTGGGCTGCTAAAATAACCGCAGCTTCAGATGTTACGGTATTAATTCAGGGTGAAAGCGGCAGTGGTAAAGAGGTTTTTGCCAAGCTCATCCATAATGGCAGTCAACGAAGTTCACAGAAACTCGTTTCAGTCAACTGTGCTGCTATTCCTGAAACTCTGGCTGAGTCTATGCTCTTCGGGCATATTAAAGGTTCCTTTACCGGAGCGATTGCTAACCAGCAGGGTTATATCCAGTCGGCTGATAAAGGTACCTTATTTTTAGATGAAATCGGTGAGTTATCGCTGTCATTACAGGCTAAGCTGCTGCGTTTTCTGGAATCATCAGAATGTCAGAAAGTGGGTTCAACATGCACAGAAAAGGTTGATGTCCGGGTGATTGTTGCCAGCAATCGGGACCTGCGAGCGGAAATAAAAAAAGGTAATTTCCGTGAGGATTTATTTTATCGCCTGCATATTGTGCCCCTGGAAATACCGCCGTTACGTGAGCGCACAGGTGATATCCAGCTCTTATTAAAACATTTCAATGCTACTTTAGCGGCCCAATATGATGTTAAGCCTGCTGTCTATAGTAAAAGTGCTCTTAAGCGTCTTAAAGGGTATTCCTGGCCGGGTAATGTTCGTGAATTACGCAACTTCTGTGAAAGAATGAGTATTTTGCTGGCAGGCAGGACGATTGAAGTTGAAAATCTGCCGGCAGAAATTAAAAATGTGCAAAAACCGGTACAAAACAGCATTGTTTCATTGCCTGAATCAGGTTTGTCTCTGGAGGCCCTTGAAATTGAATTAATTCAACAGGCTCTGGATAAGGCATCCGGTAATCGCAGCCGGGCTGCACGTCTTTTGGGATTAACCCGGGATACACTGCTCTATAGAATGAAAAAATACACTCTGAACTAGGACTTTCTCTGGGAATAGGGGGCCGTGAATAGAGTGTGCCCCACACCTAAAAGCGGTTAAGATGGAAGATTAAAAGAAGCAGGGCCTTTTTCAAGTTCTAATGTCCGACAGGATGATTCTATCAGTGCCTGTTGATAATCATTATTAAAAATAATTTTATAACAGCCATATTCCTCTGCCAGATTCGTCGCGTATTGCATAAGATCCAATGCAATAGTCTCACTATCTATTTTTTCTGATTGTTTTTCTAAAACGTTCTCTGAAATAATGAGATCGGTAATAAAGGCTGTTGTTGTGCCTTCATGAGTCATCTGCATAATAATAACCAGAGTGACAATAGCAATTATTCCCTCTTCAGTACTGGCGACAATCTGAAAATAATTGGCATCATCCAGAATGGACTGGTAGACAGTGTTGGCATCCCGAAGTTCCATTGCAGTGCCGTTATCAGCTTCTGGTGAATTGATGAGTGCCAGAATGTCCTGCAGATCAGTTTCATTGGCTTTTCTTATAATGATGTTAAAATCCTTTTGTAAGCTGCTCAGTGTATTCATCTTTCACAATAACTTTTTTATAATCAAGGTTTTTTGATAAATAAAAAATGACTTGCTGCTGTACCTTTGACAGTTCAACATCTTCAATATAGTCAGAAAGCTGAACGACTTCAAGTTCTTTATAACCGCAGGGGTTTATTTGCTTAAAAGGGGTCAAATTCATGGATAAATTGAGACTCAGGCCATGAAAACTGCAGCCTTTTTTGATTCTCAGCCCTAAAGCAGCGATTTTGGCATCACCAATATAAACGCCTGGTGCTTGCTGCTTTGCTCTGGCATTAAGCTGGTACTCGTTAAGAGTACTGATGATACTTTGTTCAATCAGTGTGACCAGTTTACGCACCCCCAGAGCACGGCGTTTAATATCTATCATGAGATAGACAATGAGTTGTCCGGGGCCGTGATAGGTGACCTGTCCGCCCCGGTCAATTTCGATAATGGGAATATCACCGGCATTTAAAATATGCTCTTTTTTAGCATTGCGTCCCAGAGTGAACACGGGATCGTGTTCCAGCAGCCAGATTTCATCCAGGGTCTGAGACGTTCGCTGCTCAGTAAAAGACTGCATGGCCTGCCAGACCGGTTCATATGGCTGCTGACCTAATGTTTTTACCAGTAAAGTATCAGATAAAGACAAAGACTAAAGTGCCATTTTAGTATGCTTATAAGCATTTAATTCAATATAGAGATCATCTAATTGCTGGCGGCTGGTAGCAATGAGTTTAACGGTGACCGCAATGTATTTGCCATTACGACTGGGGCGAGTGTGAAGGCAATTTTCAGTGACGCCGGCAACATGTTTTTGGCAAATAGACAAAACATAAGC
>DAOVUK010000052.1 GCA_030632625.1 Gammaproteobacteria bacterium | reverse complement strand
TGGAATCTTATCATTGTCTCTGCTGTCATTACTCTTCCATTAGGCATCACTCAGTCTAAAGAATATGCTGAGCTGGAGTGGCCAATTGATCTGGCAATCGCCGTGGTCTGGGTGTCGTTCATGTTCAACTTTATGATGACGCTTGCCACCCGTAAAACTTCACATATTTACGTTTCCAACTGGTTCTTTATGGGGATGATGATTATGATCACTCTCCTGCACGTTGTAAACAGTGCTGCTATCCCGGTTGGCGCATTCAAGTCTTACTCTGCTTACGCTGGTGTTCAGGATGCCATGATTCAGTGGTGGTGGGGACATAACGCGGTTGGCTTCTATCTGACAGCGGGCTTCCTGGGTATTATGTACTACTTCGTTCCAAAACAGGCTAATCGTCCTGTCTTCTCTTATCGTTTATCTGTGATTCACTTCTGGGCATTAATGTTTGGTTATGTCTGGTTAGGTGCTCACCACTTACAATATACCGCGCTTCCAGACTGGACCGGTTCTTTAGGTGCAGCAGTATCAATCGCCATGATCATTCCTTCATGGGGTGGTGCGGTTAACGGTATGATGACGCTATCCGGTGCATGGGATAAATTACGTAATGACTATGTGTTACGTTTCTTAATCATGTCTCTGGCATTCTATGCAATGTCTACTTTTGAAGGTCCGATTATGTCTATTAAGACCGTCAATGCGCTGTCTCATTATACTGACTGGACCATTGGTCATGTACACTCAGGTGCTCTGGGCTGGGTTGCTATGGTTGGTATTGGTGCTTTGTATCATATGATGCCAAGAATTTTCCACACACCGATGTATTCTCAGAAACTGATTAATATGCATTTCTGGACTGCCACTATCGGCACAGTAATCTACGTTGTTGCCATGTGGGTATCAGGTATCATGCAAGGTCTGATGTGGCGTGCTTATGATGAGTACGGAACACTGGCATATACCTTCGCAGAAAGTGTGGAAGCAATGCATCCATACTACGCAATGCGTGCAATTGGCGGTGGTATCTTCCTGCTGGGTGCAATCATTATGCTGTATAACATCATTATGACTGTCCTGAAAGCAAAAAATGCGGGTTCAGTTAAAGCGGCACAAACTGCTGCTGTAGCGGCGTAAGGAGGATTATTATGTCAGAAACTAATATAGAGAAAGTACAACCAACAGGTATACAGGACAGAGCAGAACGTAATGTCTGGCTGTTAGCCTTTTTAACCTTCCTGACGGTTTCAGTGGCAGGTATCGTTGAAATTGTACCTTTGTTCTATCTCGATAGTGCCTTACCAGCAAAAAACATTCCTGGTGTGGTCTGGGACAGAGGCGATAAGTCTCTCAAAGACTGGCAGGCAGGTGACGGGGTTCGTCCTCTGAAGCCGCTTGAATTGGCCGGTCGTGACATCTATCAAAAAGAAGGCTGCTATCTGTGTCATTCACAGATGATTCGTCCTTTCCGTGATGAGAAAGAACGTTATGGCCACTATTCATTAGCCTCTGAGTCAATGTATGACCATCCAATGCAATGGGGTTCAAAGCGGACCGGACCTGATCTGGCTCGCGTTGGCGGCAAATACTCAGATGAATGGCAAATTGCTCATCTGATCGCTCCTCGTTCAGTGGTGCCTGAGTCCGTTATGCCTAATTACCCATGGTTTATGGAAAATACGGTAGATGGTGAAGAGATTAAAGCACATATGCGTGGTTTAAGAATTGTTGGTGTTCCTTATACCGATGCGGATATTGAAACTGCCTCTGAAATTACAGGTAAAACTGAAATGGAAGCAATGGTTGCTTATCTGCAGGTGCTTGGAACAATGATTAAATTCCAGGAAGGAGTAGAGTACCGTGAGTAATCACTCTTCTGACAAAATGATAGAAGAGAGTGCACAAGGGTATTTCTATACTGACTGGAGTGCAATGACATCACATGACTGGGCAGGATTTATTATTACAATAGTTACTTTTGCTCTCATGGTCATTGCTTACTTCTACGTTTTTCGTCCAAAAAATAAGGATAAATTAGAAGCACAAAAATATATGCTTATGGACGATGAACCCACAACTACGGAGAAAAAATAATGTCGGAAAATAATCCTTTTCCAGATGAAGGTAATACTGGGCATATTTGGGATGATAACCTGCGTGAATTAGCGAATCCACCACCCAACTGGTGGATGATGGCATGGTATGCCAGTATTGCATTTATTATTGGTTATGTTGTTATCTATCCAGCCATTCCACTGTTTGACAGTTTCAATAAAGGTGAGGTTGTCGAAGGTGGTGTCATCAAAGGTGGTATCACTAAAGGTGTGACTGGCTGGACAGCAATTGGCGAATATAAGGCAGATTTAGCAATCGTTGAAGCGGTTCGTAAACCTTATGAAGATAAAATTGCTGCTATGTCGGCACAAGAAATTCTTGCTGATGACGGACTTTCTACTTATGTAGAACATTCCGGCAAGGTGCTCTTTGGCGATAAGTGTGCTGCCTGTCATGGTACGGGTGGTGCGGGTAATGTTGGTTACCCGGTACTGGCTGACGACGACTGGTTATTCGGCGGCACCATTGAGCAGATTCAGACCACTATTACCAATGGTCGTAAAGGTATGATGACTGCTCATGCGGCCACTTTATCAGAAGCAGAAATTGATACCCTGGCAAGCTATGTTGTTGGTTTGTCTGAAGGTAAAACAGATGAGAAAGGCAAAGCCTTATTCACATCAAAAGCCTGTTTTGCCTGTCATGGCATGGATGCAAAAGGTATGGCTGCTCTGGGTTCTGTAAACCTGACTGATGGTATCTGGCGTTTTAATGAAGCCGATTTACTGGCGAGTGCTAAACAAACTATTGCTCATGGTGTTAATGCTGCGGGTGATACACAAACCAGAAATGCTGAAATGCCTGCATTTAAAGATACACTGTCAGAAGCTGATATTAAGAAGATGGCTGTTTATGTTTATAAGTTTGGCGGTGGTAAGTAGTCTCCTGGCCATATTTTATTTCAGTATCTGGCTTTGAGTTATAAAGCTGGGTGCTGAAATAATAACGCTAAAGTAAAGTTGTTCCATATATAGAGGTGTTCAAATGAATGATGCTGTATTTTGGGGTTCAATCGGTGCTGTTGTTATCTGTATTGTCATTTTTGTGTATATTGGCATTATGGCTGTGAAGAAAATCAATACTGATCACAGTGAAGATTAAAGGTTCCTGACGTTGTAAAAAAAAGAGAGGTTTAACCTCTCTTTTTTTGTTTCTAGCAGGTGACTTTTGAGCACTTATGTAACATAAGTTACTTATAATATACTTGTTTTATTTATAATACTTTGTAAATTAATTATAAAATTTTTTAACACTCCACCATCCATATAAATAATCATCAATTTGAGAAAAAAGACTATGGCTGAAAAACAAATTCACGAGCAAAGCCTCGAAGAGCTTTATGCAGAAGCTCATGAACACACGATCAATGTCGGTGATGTTAAAATCCATGCCAAACGAATGGGTGGAAAATTTAGAAATTTAAAATGGGCTTCCAATTTTCTATGGCTTATTTTCTTTATCGGCCCCTATTTACGTTTAGGTGATCGTCAGGCTGTTTTATTAGACATACCAAATCGTCAGTTTCATATTTTTAACCTGACATTATTACCACAGGATTTGTGGATGCTGTCATTTCTGCTGCTGTTTTTTGCTATTTTACTGGCTGTTGTAACCGCTCTGGCAGGTCGGGTCTGGTGCGGTTTTTTCTGCTTTCAAACCGTCTGGACTGATGTTTTTACCTGGATAGAAGATAAGCTCGAAGGTACTCCGGCTAAACGCAGGAAATTAGAAAAGTCACCATTGAATGCGGCTAAAATTATTGTCCGGGCTAAAAAATATGCCTTATGGTTTCTAATCGCATTTTTAACCGGCATTAGTTTCACCGCATGGTTTACTGATGCTTATGATTTATGGGTGGATTTATTTACCCTCAATGCGTCTTCTACAGTTTATATCACTGTATCAATGTTTATTGTTGGCACCATATTCCTGGCAGGTATCCTGCGTGAGCAAACCTGTTTCTGGCTATGTCCTTATGCACGTATTCAGGCGGTGATGATTGATGATACCTCCATTGTGCCCAGTTATGATGTTTCCAGAGGTGAGAAGCGGGGCCGCCTGTTAAAAGGTAAACCTGCATCTGAAGATCAGGGCGATTGCGTGGATTGTAATCAATGTGTTGCTGTCTGCCCTACCGGTGTTGATATCAGAGGTGGTCAGCAGGAAGGCTGTATCATGTGCGGTCTATGTATTGATGCCTGTGATGCCGTGATGGAAAAAATTAATAAACCAGCAGGTTTGATCAAATATGCCTCCTGGGACGGCATTATGGGTAAGGAAGAATTGCCCTTACTTAAACGCCCGAGAGTCTGGGTGTATGGTGCCATCCTGCTGATTTCGATTTTAGGTGTTGTCCTCGGGCTGAGTGGTATGGAATCACTGGAGCTTAAAGTGCTGCATGCCAGACAGCCATTATTTGTTATACAAAGTGATGGCACCATTCAAAATCGTTATACTATGAAAGTGCTCAATAAAATGAATGAAGACATCAGGGTGACTATTTCAGCTGATGATGGTGATGGTGATCTTAAAGGCATGATAGTGTTGGGCGCTGAAAAAGAAATTGTTGCAACCCATGGGACGGTAACCGCAGTGACTATTTTTGTCAAAGTCCCAAGAAAGAACCTGACAGAAAAATCTCAGCCCATTACCTTTCATGTTGAAGGCAAAGACAGTGCTGGAGAGCTTTATCAAAGTAACCGTGAAAGTATCTTTATTGGCCCTAAACGTTAACAGCAGTTAACGCTAAGAGCTTCAATAATAAACCGTAAACCGAGGTTAAATCTGTGTCCCAAGTAAATGTCAATTCAAATAGCCAGCAATGGTATAAAAGCCCAATGCTGATAGGCTGGTTATTTCTGGTCCTTACTGCTATGGCTGGCACTATTTATATGGTGATACAGGCGAATACTGGTTTCCCGGGTTTAGTGGTTGATGATTTCTATGAGCGAGGTCAGAATTATGAAGAAAATATTCTGACCAAACTGGAGAATAATGAAAAGTGGACCACTGAATTCCAGGTGCCTGAAATTCTTCAGAATAAATCAATCAGCATTCTTTTCAGCATTAATGATAATAACGGTCAACCGGTGTCTGCTGAAAAGATAATTCTGTTTGCCTACAGGCCGTCAAATGCCAAAAAAGATTTTTCAGCGCCTATGAGCCTGTCCGATGATCAACGAACTTATCAGGCAAACATGACCTTTGACAGTAAAGGAAAATGGGATCTTTTGGCCAGTGTTACCATTGATGGCACAGAAGTTAATTACGCTAAAAATGTTTTTGTTAAAGATGCAGTTATTAAAGATGCGTCTGTAAAAGACTAAACAATTTAACTGAGCCTTCAATTGAGTTCATCTCCTGAAAATTGCGATCATTGCCATCTACCCCTTCCACCAGGCGAAACTATTAGCTCCAATATAAAGGGTAAGGATCTCTATTTTTGCTGTCATGGCTGTCAGGCTGTGTGCGAGACCATCTATGGCTCAGGTATGGAGGGTTTTTATCAGCGTACCATAGAGGGTGATACCCTCCAGCCCCCGCCGCTTTTTTCTGCTAAAGATAACTCCGAACTGGAAGTTTATGATCTTGATGAGATACAGGGTGAGTTTGTTGATGTTCTGGGTGATATTCGTGAAATTCATCTACTGGTAGAAGGTATTCACTGTGCCGCCTGTGTATGGCTGATTGAGCACCGACTGGCTAATGAACCGGGTGTGCTTGAAGCGAATGTTAATCTCAGCGTAAAAAAATTACGCCTCAAATGGGATAATAGCGCAGTTAAACTGTCACAGATTTTACACCATCTGGGACAGATAGGTTATGCCGCAGTACCTTATGATCCGGATGCCGCAGAAGGACAGATAAAAAAACAAAATCAGGCGCTGTTATTCCGCCTGAGTTTTGCCGGCTTTGCCGCCATGAATCTGATGTGGATTTCCATTGCACTTTATGCCGGTGCTGATGAAGGCGAATTTAAAGATCTGTTTCACTGGCTCGGTCTGGGCTTGGCGACACCGACTTTACTTTATTCCGGTTATCCTTTTTATCGCAGTGCCATTACCGGGCTGCTTAATCGCCATCTGACTATGGATTTGCCCATTGCCATCGGGGCAAGCATTACTTATTTATATTCCTGCTATGTGGTTTTCAGCGGCTCAGAAATAGGCCATGTTTATTTTGATACCGTGGTCAATTTTCTTTTTGTGATTTTGACAGGGCGTTATCTGGAAGCCATGTCAAAAAGACTTGCGGTACAATCATCCCAACGCCTGCTGGATCTGCAGCCTAAAATATCAACGCTGATAACAGATGATGAAACCAGCATCGTCCCTATTCGTGCTTTAAAAGAAGGCGATTGGGTGCTGGTTAAACCCGGTGAAAAAATTCCCGTTGACGGGCTTATTATTAAAGGTGAAAGTGTCGTTGATGAGTCGATGCTGACGGGTGAATTTTTACCTGTGGCAAAATTAACCGGTGATCAGGTTTCAGCGGGGACAACAAATAAGGACGGTGTCCTGACTGTTCAGGTCAGTCAGACCTTAAAAAATACCGCACTGGGAAAAATCATTCATCTGGTTGATGAAGCACAGTCTACCAAGGCACCCATACAATGTACTGCTGATCGCATTATACCCTGGTTTGTCTCTGTGACATTAATTCTGTCCAGCCTCACCTTTGCTTTCTGGGTTGGCGAAAATTTTGAAATTGCCTTAATGGCAGCCACCTCGGTGCTGATTATTACCTGCCCCTGTGCCTTTGGCTTAGCAACACCCATGGCAATTGCTGTAGCTACGGGAGTGGGTGCCAGAATGGGTGTGCTGGTTAAACATGGCGCTGTATTGGAAATTTTATCCTCTGTACGACATTTTGTGTTTGATAAAACGGGGACATTGACACAGGGAAAAATGCTGGTCAGTACACTCTTCAGCAGTGTATCGGTTGATGAATCAGGGAGTAGAATCATCAAAAAAATTGTCCCTGATGAAGCTAATATTGACAAGCTTAACGGCACTGAAAAAATGATTTTAACACTGGCATGGTATCTGGAAACACATTCAGAACATATGATTGCCAGAGCTATTGCAGGTTTTGGTCAGCAATTTAAAGTTAACTTAAACCTTAATTCACACCTCAACTCAGACCTCAACTCAGACCTAAGCAAGCACCTAAGCAAGCACCTAAGCAAGCCAGCCGATCTGGAACAGATCAAAGTGGTTGCCGGCTCAGGTATCAGGGCAAGCTATCAGGGACAACAAATTGCTGTCGGCTCCTTATCCTGGATACGTGAGCTGGCAGAGCTTTCAGATGTTTTGTATCATCAACTCGATGAAATAAGCAGAGAATATCAGGTATCAGGCAGCACCGTGGTTTATGCCTGGCTGGGCTCTTCAGCAGAGCAGTCTTTGCCTGGAGACGGCGGGCTCATGGCTTTTGTGGTGGAAGATAAATTACGTGAAGATGCCGCAGAAATTATTAAAACCATGCATCATCAGGGATTTCATCTGAGTTTATTAAGCGGTGATAAACAGGAAGTTGCAGATTATATGGCAGAAAAACTGGCCATCGAAGAAGTGATTGCCGAAGTTATGCCGGATGAAAAGTATAAAGTTATACAGCAGAAACAACAAAATGGTGATTTAATTGCCATGGTTGGTGATGGTATTAATGATGCGCCTGCCCTGGTCAGAGCAGATGTTGGTATTGCCATGGGTTCAGGCACTGATGTCTCCATCGATAGTGCCGATGTGATCCTGATGAATGGTGAGCTGGGAAAAATCCCCTTAGCCGCAGAATTGTCTCAGGCAACCCTGAGCACCATTAAACAAAATATTACGATTTCAATTTTGTATAATATTATTATGGTACCATTAGCAATGGCGGCAATGATCACGCCTCTGGTGGCCGCAATATCAATGCCTCTGAGTTCACTTCTGGTGATTGCTAATGCCGCACGGCTGCGCTGGCGCTTTAAAAACAAATAGAAATAGCAGGGGAGCATAGAAAGTGGATGTGATATACGGTTTAATCCCAAGCATGATTATTATCGGCATTATTTTGGTCATAATATTATTTTGGGCTATCAAGTCAGGACAATTTGATGATCTGGAAGGTGATGCTCACCGGATATTGATGGATGAAGACCTGACACCTCTGAAAAGAACTTCTCAGGCTCAAAGTGAAGAAAAAGCAGACGAGTCGAAGGATAAGCCGGATGAAAATTTAAAGAAAAGTTTTTCAGATAAGGCTGACAAAAAGCAGGAAAGAGGATAGTATTAAGCCTTAGGGTAAACGATTATTGATAAAAATCCCTATTAGAATAGCATTATTGTTTAATTGGCGTATGTTTTAAAATCGGGTTATATAATTTAAAACTCAAATAAGGGGTTTAGAAGGAGTCTCATGAGAAAAATCACAAAACTAATTCTTGGTTCATCGCTGCTTGTCGCATCCGTTTCGGCATCAGCATTCAGCTTTGGCGACAATGGTAATAGCTGGGGCAATCGTTCGGGAAACGACTGGGGAAATAACCCCTGGAGCATGGGCAGTGGTAATAATAACTGGAGCAGTCCCTGGAATAGCGGCCCGTGGAATAGCGGCAATCGCCGGGGTGGGAATAACTGGGGCGGCAATAACTGGGGCGGCAATAATGCACCCTGGAACTCTGGTCCCTGGAATAGCGGCAACAACAACTGGGGAGGCAATAATGCGCCCTGGAACTCTGGCCCCTGGAATAGTGGCGGCAATAATTACAACCGTGGTTACAACCGCGGCTACGGTAATCCATATGGCGGCGGCAACCCTTATGGTAATCCCTATGGCGGCGGTGGTTATGGTAATCCTTATGGCGGTGGTTATGGCGGCAATCCTTATGATGCACCGCAATATCCTGATGAGCAGCAGGCTGCACCAGAAGATATACCCATTGAAATAGAAGTAAGACGAGTGCCTGCGCAGTAAGTTATAAAGCCAGAAACACAAAAAAGGGAGGCTTTTCTTTATGAAAAGCCTCCCTTTTTATTTGTAGAGACAAGGCATACATTGTCTCTAACGGTTATCAGCGCTTATGTAACTAATTCTTAGGCAACTAATTCTTAGGTAACTATAGATTAGGCAACCATAGAAGCCTTAAGCTTCTTCATGGCATTATTTTCCAGTTGTCTGACCCGCTCAGCTGAAATATCATATTTACCAGCAAGTGTCTGAAGAGTCTGTTTATCATCGCTTAACCAGCGTTGAGAGACAATATCACGACTGCGATCATCGAGTGTAGCCATGGCAGAATGCAGGGCATCAGACTGTATCTGTTTAATATTAGAAGTGACTAATGATTGTTCCGGTGTCGGCTCTGCAGATTCCAGGTAATTGGCTGGAATGACAGGTATATTATCATTATCTTCATCATCATAGCCGTCAAAGGCATTATCCTGATAGGTCAGTCGTGCTTCCATTTGCAGGACGTCTTTAGTGGTAACACCTAATTCTTCTGCAACGGTATGCACCTCTTCATCAGAAAACCAGCCCAGGCGCTTTTTCTTACGACGCAGATTAAAAAATAATTTACGTTGTGCCTTGGTGGTGGCAATTTTAACAATGCGCCAGTTACGCAGAATATATTCGTGAATTTCAGCTTTAATCCAATGCACAGCAAAGGAAACCAGACGTACTTTCTTGTCCGGGTCAAAGCGTTTGACCGCCTTCATCAGACCAATATTACCTTCCTGAATAAGATCGCCTTGCGGCAGGCCATAACCACGGTAACCGCGAGCAATATGCACAACAAAACGCAGATGTGACATAATCATGCGCTGCGCAGAATCCAGATCACTGCCATCTTTGACCTGTTGGGCCAGAGAGGCTTCTTCTTCAGGGGTAAGCATAGGGATTGAGTTAACAGCACTGATATAGCTATCAAGACTGCCTGTCGGAACCGCCAATGGTATCGCTAAAGATTTTGTTGTCATATCATTCTTCCTCTTTACAGACTTTCTTCTCATGCCCTTCTCATACTCTTTTCTTAAAAGAGGCAAAGAAGAGTGCCTGAGAGTTAAATTCTCAGGATTGTCTGTAGAATTCTGTTTTATAGCTGAGATTTTAGCACTCTTTGTATTGGAGTGCTAATTGTTAATAAAGTTCAATCTATTTTATGATTGAAACACCTTGAGTTCTTAGCAAAGATGATTCATAAGTCACCAATTTTAGGAGAATAGAAGAATATCAGAATTATTTAACCAAGTAAAACACTAAGGTATTATTGATTGCACAAAATTATAATTTTATGTGATCCTTATTACCGAAAGGAATCCACAAAATTAATATGATAGCATCAGGATAAATAAAATTTAGCTTAAAGGGGCATTGTTATGGGGAATTCACTCTGGTTTATTACGATTTTACAGGAGAAACCCTGGCTGGGGTTTTTAATCGGCCTGTGTTTTATGGCGGTGATGTTTTTGTCAAAAAATCTGATTGTGTATTTGTATTCACGCAGCCAGGATAAAAAAAACAAAGAGTCTGCAGAATAAACTGCTTTTTGCTGCACAGCGATGTCGTTATAATTATTTAGGCTCAATCTCTTTAAGATGTTTTCCAACGGCCATTCCTGCTCCCAAAAGTCCCAATAGACAACCGGACAATAGCAGTGTGGCACTGATATTAATACCCATCAGCCCCAGAGAAAATAAATCACTGTCATAAAGTGATGACAGGT
>DAOVUK010000008.1 GCA_030632625.1 Gammaproteobacteria bacterium | reverse complement strand
CGTTTTTGTATTAAAATAGCTCATATTCAACATGTTTATTCAGCCGTCTTTTTTGCGCCGAGAATATTAAGTCCCTTAAGCAGGTTGAGTGCTTCATGAAGAGCATAATCTGTGGGTTCACTATTATTTTTTTCATCACTGGAATTCGTGCCGGATGTTTTTTTGCCCTTCTTAGAAGACTCTTTATTTTTGCTTGAAGGCTCTTTGCTCCTGGTTGATGACTCATTATTCTTTGTATGTCCAAGATGACCTTTTAAGTCGGACTCTTTAACCTGAGAGAATGAACTTATTTCTTTTGTTGCCAGACTGACATTGGCCAGTCTGATATCAGGAACGATACCTTCGGCCTGAATTGAGCGGCCGGATGGCGTGTAATAACGGGCTGTGGTCAGTTTAATGGCTGTTTTTCTGGTCAGCGGTTTAATGGTCTGCACGGAACCCTTGCCAAAAGTATCCGAACCCATAATAATCGCACGTCGGTGATCCTGTAATGCGCCGGCAACAATCTCTGATGCAGATGCCGAGCCGCCATTGACCAGAACAACGATTGGTGCACCCTTGAGTGCATCACCACGGGAAGCAGAAAATCTCAGCTCGGAGTCTTTAATTCGCCCCTGAGTATAAACAATTAATCCCTTATCCAGAAATACATCGGAAACATCGACAGAACTATTCAGGACTCCACCCGGGTTATTTCTTAAATCCAGAATTAAACCTTTAAGAGCTTGTTTTTTATTGTCCTTAAGCAGGGTTTTGAGTGCTTTTTTAAGCTGTTCTGCAGTTCTGGACTGAAAGCTGGAAATTCTGAGATAGCCAAAATCTTCCTCAAGCAGACGAAATTTAACGCTCTTTACTTTAATAACGGCACGCTTTAAGGTGAACGTTAATGGTTTGTCAGTGCCTTCACGAATAATGGAGAGTTTAATTTCAGTACCTGGCTTACCACGCATCAACTTGACTGCTTCGTCCAGTTCCAAATCTTTTACGGGTTTATCATCAATACGAAAAATCAGATCACCGGGCTGAATTCCTGCACGTTGGGCAGGTGTGTCATCAATGGGAGAAATAACCTTAATCAGACCATCTTCCATACCCACTTCAATGCCTAAACCACCAAATTCTCCTGTGGTGCCTTCCTTAAGGTGCTTAAAGCTTTTTTCATCCAGATAGCTGGAATGAGGATCCAGACCGGACAGCATGCCCTTGATGGCATTTTTTAAGATGGTTTTATCATCCACCTCTTCAACATAGTCTGTCTTTATACTGGCAAAAGCATCGGTGAATTCTTTGAGAATTTCAAGCGGCAGCGGCTCGGCTTTGCTCTTGTCGGATTGGGCATTAACAGTACTGAACGGCAAAGTAAAAACCAGGCCAAATGATAGATAAAAGAGTACTGCCAGATACGGTGGTTTAATCATCCATTACTCCAGAATAAGATGCTATTAAATTTGCCAGGAGATAATTTTTCGTCTCTTCTCCCTTTGAGACGTAGCTTACTAGGAGCCTGTTACATTATTCATTGATAGGCGAACGATTACCTTATCATGTAAAAAAACTAAAATCATCCACTAAAGCAATGATTGAACCGGGATTGGCTTTTGTTTAACGACGTTGCTTTTTACACCAGCGGGATGGGTTCGATGGTTTGCCATTATGACGGATTTCGAAATAGAGTCCGACACTTTTTAACCCCCCGCTACTACCAACTGTAGCAATTATTTCATTATTCTCAACCCAGTCTCCCTCCTCTTTGAGCAGTGTTTGATTATGCCCGTATAAACTCATATAGCCGTCACCATGGTCAATAATAGTGATGAGACCATAACCTCTGAGCCAATCAGAATATGCAATTCTGCCATTAGATATGGTGTGCACAGGTGTACCTTCAATTGCTCTGATAATATTTCCCTGCCATTTTACCTTGCCGACACTGCGCCAGTGATTAAATAATTTTTTAACTTTGCCTTTAGCTGGCCAGTAGAGCTTGCCGCGCTGTTTAGAAAAAGGCTTTTCAGTGGGTAGAACAGGAATGTCATCCAGTGCTTTTTTAAGTTTATTAATTAGTAGTGTCAGGTTCTTTTTATCTTTTAACAGGTTGGCCAGTTTTTTATCTTTTGAAATAATATCCTGATTTAATTTTGTCACCAGAGTATTACGCTCAGCCTGTTTTTCCTGTAATGATTTTTTTTCCTGTTGTAATTGATATTGCTTATCCTGCAGTGTCTGAGTGGTTAAACTGATTTGTTGTTTATCATTAATAATGTTTTGCAGCAGACTGTTTACTCTGGCAATTTGCTGGCTGCGAGCTTTATTGAAATAATCATAATAGGTCATTATTCGGCTTATAGTCGCGGGGTTTTGCTGGTTTAGCAGCAGCTTGATATATTCCTGGCGGCCAATGGCATAACTGGCCTGTAACTGCCCTGATAACAGCTGTTGCTGAACAATAAGGTTCTGACTGTTTTGAGATAATTTTTTATTAAGTTCTGACAGACTGTTATTAAGCGGTGTTATTTGCTGTTGTGTGGAAAAAAACTGGCGGGCATTATCTGCAATGGCCTGCTCTGCCTGCTGAACTTCTTTTTCCAATTGAGTTTTTTCATTTTGCTGTTTTTTCAGCTTGTTTTTCAGCGCTGAAATATCCTGGCGTAGTTGTGTTAATTCCTGCTGCTGCAATTGTCCTTTTGATTTTGCAGCTGCAAGGATATGACTGCTTGCTGTGAGCAGTAATAAAATGAGCAAAATAGAAAAACGGGGAAAAAATACAGAATACCGGAATGAGTGTTGCCTATTACTATAAGACTGCCTGGAGCTGACGGCTGTGTCTTCATTAATAAGGCGAATACTTTTGTAGTAAAATCCGCCTCTGCACTTAGTGTATTTATAATGCATTGATCAATAGATGATTTATTTTATAGGGGTGCGTTTTACTACAGGAGTATTCGCCCCAAAAAGGTTCTTTATGGATGAATACTATTTTATAACTTATTCAGCTTGTGCTGCAACATCTTCAGCCAGAGTCACTAAAGAACGGCCATTCATTTCCGGGGGTACTTCAATGCCCATTAAATACAGCAGAGTTGGCGCAATATCAGATAATGCGCCGGTGTCAGCCATCACGGCATCACGTCCGAGATAAATAAAAGGCACTGGATTACAGGTGTGAGCCGTATGTGCCTGTCCTGTGCTTTCATCCATCATCAGTTCAGCATTACCATGATCAGCGGTAATAAGCATTTCCCCGCCAACTTTAAGGATGGCATGAGAAAGCTTCTTCAGAATACCATCCAGAGCTTCTATGGCTTCAATTGCGGCGGATTCATTGCCGGTATGACCGACCATGTCCGGATTGGCAAAATTACAGATAATGGTGTCATATTGCTTGGACTTAATTGCGCTAATTAATTTTTCGGATAATTCCGGAGCATTCATCTGCGGCTGCAGATCATAGGTGGCAACATCAGGTGAATTGATTAAAATGCGATCTTCATAGGGGAAGGGGTCTTCAATACCGCCATTAAAGAAAAAGGTGACATGAGCATATTTTTCTGTTTCGGCAATGCGCAGCTGGCGCAGGCCCAGGTTAGAAATGTATTCACCAAACACATTAGTCAGTCGTTCCGGCGGGAATGCCACCGGGATATCAAATTTAGAGGAATATTCTGTTAAACTGACAAACTCAGCCAGTTTGATCTTGCGTTCACGTTTAAATGCTTCAAAATTATCTTCAATAAAAGGGCGGGTGATTTCGCGAGCCCGATCAGAACGATAATTCATAAAGATTAAAACGTCACCATCTTTGATGCGGACTGCTTTTTTGCCTTTAGGCACGATGGTTGTGGCCTGCACAAATTCATCTGATTCATCTCTTTGGTAGGCTTGAAGCAGTGCATCTAATGCACTGGGTGAAGTAAATTTACCCTGACCTTCTGCCATGGCATCATAAGAAGACTTGACGCGATCCCAACGATGATCACGATCCATAGCAAAATAGCGCCCCACAACTGAGGCGAAACGGCCGCTGCCTTGTTCATCAAAAACAGCCTGCATGTCATTAATTGATTTTTCAGCGCTTTTGGGGGCAGTATCACGACCATCAAGAAATGCGTGCAGATAGACTTTTTTCATACCCCGATCGGCCGCAAGTTTGGTCATGGCATGAATATGACATTCATGGCTGTGCACGCCGCCAGGGGAGAGCAGACCCATAATGTGTACTGCCGAATCATTTTTAATCGCTTTATCAACCGCTTCTGTTAATGTGCAGTTGCTAAAAAAAGAACCGGTACGAATTGCCCGGCTTACCCGGGTGTATTCCTGATAGACCACCCGGCCGGAGCCGATATTCAGGTGTCCTACTTCTGAGTTGCCCATCTGTCCGGCGGGCAGGCCGACTTCTGCTCCTGATGCTTTTATCAGAGTATGAGGATATTGTTTCCACAATTTATCAAAAACAGGTGTTTTTGCTTCCATAATTGCATTATGACGGGGATCTTCTGAGTAGCCCCAGCCATCTAAAATGATAAGAGCCAGAGGCTTTGGTATTTTTGACATAAATTAAGTAGCTTAAATAAATCCAATTTCAGGAGTTGTTTACTGAATCATTGCCCGGAGTTTGCCCGGAAACTAATCAGCTATGATTAATTAATATACTGGTTAAACATGGGGTTAAACAATATTTTTTTCAAGTAATTGCTTAAAATTAACCCGGGAGTATTCTGCGAATAGAAAATGTAATCAGCATAAAAGAATCTATCCTCGGACAGATTACTATAATAAGTTATTTTGGGTCTGCTAATAAAGAAATTCTTTTGATTTTATCAAAGTTTATAAAAAACAAATGATTTGTTGCTGAAATGCTTTTTTTGGACTGAGGGCGGCTTTGTTTTTTGAGAAAAAAGTAAGATTAAACCGATAAAATCAAAAAAAACCCTATTAAAAGAAAGAAAATTAAAAAAAATAGCTCATTTTTCTTAATATTATTGTATACTTTTATTGTTATATTAGTGAATAACTAGGAAATATGAATATGGGCGACCAATTTAACATCAGCGAAACGGATTGTTGCGATATGAATATGGATTTAATGTCACGTGATGAAGACATTGATCGAGCTTCCCGATCATTGAAAGCAATGTCTCATCCTTTACGCTTGAAAATTTTATGCACTTTGGGTGCTCAAGAAATCAGTGTTCAGGATATTGTGGAAAAAGTGGGTACATCACAAAGCAATATTTCCCAACATCTGGCTATCTTAAGAGATAAAGGTATTCTTGCTTCGCGTAAAGATGCAAACAGAGTTTACTACCGGGTCGGTGATGCCAGGACATTACGTCTGATTGGTATGATGAGAGATGTTTTCTGCACTATTGGCTAACAGCCATTTTGCAAACATCTGCTGATTATTTAAAGTAGTCTGTTGTGCATAAAATTGCTGCATAGTAGTGGCTGTCATAAAATGCCAGAACGGGTGTATTGTGCCTGTTCTGGCATTTTTGTCTGTAAATTTCGAATCCCCCGGCGCTTTTCTCTTTAAATCTGCTGTAAAATACAGTAATTCAGATTTTCTTCTGAGGCTGTTTTTGCTATGCTACCCCCTACTTTATAAAACGTTTTTTACAAAATGGCTGTGTGCGATATACGCATTGGCCTACAGATGTCATGGTATATAAACAATGGAACACCTGAACGAATTTGTTACGGCCAACTGGGTCATGATACTCATGTGGTTTTTTCTGCTGGGAATGATCATTAATTCATTTTTGAAATCAAGCTATGATATCAGCCCTCAGCAGGCAGTGCAGTTAATGAGCCACGAGACAGGCAGTCTGGTGCTTGATATCAGAGAAGACAAAGAGTATCAATCTGGTCATATTAAGGATTCCATTCATATTCCTTTGAGTGCACTTAAATCACGGGTAAGCGAGTTAGATAAATATAAGGACAATAATATTATTTTGGGGTGTCGTTCCGGCAGTCGTTCCGGCAGAGCATGCGGTATTTTGAAGAAAAGCGGCTTTGAAAAAGTACATAACCTGCGTGGTGGTGTGCTGGCCTGGGAAAGTGAAAATTTACCAATGAATAAATAAAGGATGATATATGGCTAAAACACAAGCAGAAATTACTATTTATCTGACTCAATACTGCCCCTATTGCGTCAGAGCTAAAGGCTTATTAAATTCTAAAGAAGTAAACTATACTGAAATTGATGTCGGTGCTCAGCCTGAGTTGCGCAGTGAAATGATACAAAAAAGTAATGGTGTGACCTCTGTACCGCAGATTTTTATTGGTGAAACTCATGTCGGCGGTTGTGATGATCTTTTTGCTGCAGAATCCGCTGGCAAGCTGGATGATTTATTGTTCCCCTAAAGAGGCCTCAGCTTAAAATTAAGGAGCACCTATATGAGTGACATGGTACATATTGTTTGCCCTCATTGTGATGGCATTAATCGAATCCCTGCCAGCAAATTATCAGCAGGTGGAAAATGTGGTAAATGCCAGCAATTATTATTACCTGGCCAGCCCGTTGAATTGAATGCGTCCCGTTTTAGTAAGCACATTGAAAAAAATGATTTACCGGTTCTGGTTGATTTTTGGGCTCCATGGTGCGGCCCCTGTAAAATGATGGCACCGGTGTTTGCACAAACGGCACGTCATTTTCAGTATCAATTAGAGCTGGTTAAAGTGAATACCGAGCAGGAACAAAGTCTGGCGGCGCAATATAATATCCGCAGTATTCCGACTATCGCCTTGTTTCATCATGGTAAAGAAATTTCACGACAAGCCGGCGCTATGGAGCAAAACAGTCTGATTCAGTGGGTGCAGAGTCATCTTTAATATTAAACAATAACAATTATCAGGAAAAATCAGGGATTATTATGGCAGACGAACAAGCAAGCGAGACAAATGACAAACCAGCAGAGCAACAGTTTATTATTCAAAAAATCTACTGTAAAGATGTCTCTTTTGAAACACCTAACTCACCGGAAATGTTTACTCTGAAGTGGGAGCCTGAATTAAAAGTTGATCTGCATACCGCAGTTAATCCTCTTGGCAAAGATACTTTTGAAGTCGTATTAACGGTGACTGTTACCGTGAAAGTCGGCGAAAAGACGGCTTTTCTGGCTGAAGTTGAACAGGCAGGTATTTTTAATGTGGCTGGCTTTGAAAAGCAGCAGCTGGATGCCATGTTAGGCAGCTATTCGCCAAATATATTATTCCCTTATGTTCGTGAAGTGATTTCTGAACTGGTTAATAAAGGCGGTTTTCCTCAACTTATTCTACAGCCTGTTAACTTTGATGCGGTTTATGCGCAGCACCTGCAGCAACGTCAGGCACAGCAGGAAGAAAAGGGTGAATCACCAGCTTCTGATGCGGTGCATTGATTTTTCAAATAAATTCTTAACAAAGTAGAGCAACACAAGCAGCATGACACAGCAAAGCATCACTGTTCTGGGTGCAGGTTCCTGGGGAACTGCACTGGCTATTTTATTAGCTAAAAATGGTCATAAAGTGCTCCTATGGGGTAGAAGTAAAGAAAAAATAAACACCATGCAGCAAGCAGGTGAAAATTCTTTTTTCCTTCCCGATATAGCATTTCCAGAATCATTGAACCTTAGCAGTGATCTGGAATATGCTGTGCTGCAAAGTGAAGAGCTGCTGGTCGTCGTTCCAAGTCATGCTTTTCGTGATACCTTGTTGAAAGTTAATGCAATAAAACCACAAATTCAGCGTATCAGCTGGGCCACCAAGGGGCTGGAGCCGCAAACTCATCAATTACTTCACAACGTTGTTGATGAAGTTTTTCAAAAAAAAATTCATCAGGCTGTTATTTCGGGGCCCACATTTGCCACTGAAGTGGCAAAAGGTTTACCCACAGCGCTGACGATTGCTGCTAATGATATTGTCTATGCTCAGGAATTGTCTGAATTACTTGGTAATGCCACTCTGCGGCCTTATGTCAGTCATGATATTGTTGGTCTGGAAGTTGGCGGCGCAGCAAAAAACGTGATGGCGATCGCTGCTGGAATTGCAGATGGTCTTGGCTATGGTGCCAATACCCGTGCAGCATTGATCACCCGTGGACTGCATGAAATCAGTCTCCTGTCACGTAGGCTCGGAGCGGAAAATCAGACCATTATGGGTTTATCCGGTCTGGGTGATTTATTGCTTACCTGTACCGATGATCAGTCCAGAAACCGGCGTATGGGCCTTGCCATTGGCAGAGGGCAGAACATTGAACAGGCAGAAGCTGAAATTAAACAGGTTGTTGAAGGTGTTCAGGCAGCAAAACAAATTTATTCACTGGCTCAGGAACTGAAGATTGAAATGCCCATTGTTGAGCAGGTTTATCAGGTTTTATATCAGGGGCTGGCACCTCAAAAAGCAGTGCAAAATCTATTAACCCGGGATTACAAATCAGAATGAATCTTTTGTTAGATTCTTTTACTTCCTGGCGCAATGAAAAATAACCCTTGCTCTGGTTCTCAGTGCTCTGGTTCTCAATGCTTTGAAGATCAGCAATTTGCAGACGGGCCAATCGGTATTTTTGATTCCGGAGTTGGCGGGCTTTCGGTATTACAGCATATCCATCAATTATTACCCTCTGAAAACCTCCTTTATGTTGCCGATAGTGGTCATGCACCCTATGGTTGTAAAGATGAGTCTTATATTGAACAGCGTTCCAGAATTATAACCGAATATTTTCTCTCACAGGGCAGCAAAACCATTGTTATTGCCTGCAATACTGCGACAGCATCCATTATTGAGAAGTTTCGCCAGCAATATGGCATTCCATTTATAGGTGTTGAACCGGGTATAAAACCTGCCATGGCTATGACTGAAAATAACAATGTCGGCATTATGGCAACGGCAGGCACTCTATCCAGTGAACGTTATAATGAATTGAGTCAGCGATTTATCAGTTCAGTCAATTTATATCATCAGGCTTGTCCGGGACTGGCTGATCAGGTTGAAGCGGGTTTGCTGAATGCACCGGAAACTATCCGCTTATTAGAAAAATATTTATCCTTATTATTAGCCAGGCAGGTTGATACGATTGTACTTGGCTGTACTCACTACTCTTTTTTAACAAAGCAGATCAAAAAAATAATTAATGACTCAATCCATCTGGTCGATACCAGCCGGGCTATAGCAGAGCAACTGGTTCGTGTGCTTGAACAGGCGGCTTTGAAAAAAATATCAGGGGACGGTTCCATTGCCTATTTTACTACGGGCTCTATTAATAATACCCGGGCAACCATGAAGCGTCTTCTTAACAAAGAAGTGGTGGTGAACTGTTTACCTTAACTCTGACCAGGAATTCAAATGTTTCATATTGCACTCTATGAACCACGTATCGCCCCTAACACTGGAAATATTATTCGCCTGGCGGCGAATAATGGCTGTCAATTACATTTGATCGAGCCGCTTGGTTTTGACTTTGAAGAAAAAAAACTGCGCCGTGCCGGGCTGGATTATCATGATTTAGCCAATGTCACTCGATATAAAAATTATGCAATATTTCTTCAGTCAATGCAGGGAAGAAGAATTCTGGCCTGTACCACCAAGGGCAGCAGAGCTCATGATCAACTTCAATACCAGGCAGATGATGTCTTATTATTTGGTTCAGAAACTCATGGATTACCTGATGATGTTATGCAGACAATTGATCCCAGCCGGCGTTTGAGGATCCCTATGAAGCACAATAGCAGAAGCTTAAATCTATCTAACGCGGTTGCTATTATAAGTTATGAGGCATGGCGTCAAAATGGTTTTTCAGGCGGGCAATAGCATTATTTGAAATAAATATAAAATCTGTGCAGCTTTTAGGATATGCTGTTGTTGAACACTTTTTTGAACTATTGATGCCGGAAGATTAGTGTAAAAACTTAAACATGTCCACAATCACATTAAAACTGGTATCAATATGAACTGGAAAACTGACTATCGCTCCTTCTATTATGAGGGTGCTGAGGAACCTGCTGATCTCTCGCTTCCCACAGATGAAACTGCGCTGCTAAGTATTGATGTGCAGAACACTTATCTGACACCTTCGGATGACCCGTTGGAAAAGAAACGCTGGGCAGCTTTTCACAAGCGTATGCATGACATTGTCATTCCGACGACGGCCCAACTGCAGGATCGCTTTCGGCGGCATGGAATGGATGTGCTGCATGCCCGTATTGCCTGTCTGCTGGAGGATGGCAAGGATCGCTCATTAAGTCAGAAAAAGCCGGGCTGGAATTACCTGCTGCTGCCGAAGAATCGTGAGGATGCTCAGATCGTGACAGAACTTGCACCACGGGAAGGTGAGATTGTGGTTACTAAAACCACCGACAGTGCCCTCACTGGAACCAACCTGCGTCTGGTGCTGCATAACATGGGTATAAAAAATGTGGTGCTCACTGGTATATTTACCGATCAATGTATCTCATCGACAGTGCGCAGCCTGGCGGATGAAAGTTTCAATGTCATCCTGGTGGAGGACTGTTGTGCGGCAGGAACAGATGAGCTGCACCGAAATGAGCTGGAGATACTTAACATGATCTATTGCCATGTCATCAGCAGTGGAGAATTGCTGAAACTCATGGGTATATAGGTCTTTAGGCAAAGCGCACTTCGATATACAAGGTGTACTTCATTGGGACGCTTCGCCTAAAGCGCCTGCTGTTGGCTACGTTCTGCCATCACTCTTAAGCGAAAAAACCAAAGAAAAGTCAATGTAGTCATGCGACCATAAGTTAGCCAAAATGGCCAGCTCATGATAACAAGCTACAATAAATTGTCCGCTTTTCGACCATTTACATGTTAGCTCAACTCCCATATATGGCTTTTAGTTATAAACTTAAAAATTCATCTGATTGGCGAAAATAACCATGGGCAACCACTCGACTACCAGTTACAATAAAACACGAGATAAACTAACAATTAAAGCACAGTTGCCAGCAATACTACTGATTTTTTCTACTACAATCTAAAGGTTCTCTCATGAATATGAATACATACACTGAATTTGATTTAGCGGGAGCCGTGAAGAAAGCGACGAAGAAACACTACTACATTTATCTTGAGCTTGATGATAATGAACGCATCCAGTTTTGCATCAATAAAGATGAAACAGACGAGTTCTACTGCTTCAATAATTTATTCGGAGTGTTCGATTATCTGGAAAAACAGCCAGACCTGGAAGATTGAATAATGAATGAATCATAAAAGATTACAGTTTTGACCTATTCTTGCTATTGATGCCAATTGAGAATCAAGCTTAATTATCCTGATGGCGACAATTCAAAATCTTATAACACCTTAAACTTGATAAAGCTGTTTTTCTTATAAATATTATGAAAACCCTACATTAATTAATGTCATAACTCTGCTACAATGACTTTTACCGATTTGTTATGTGTATTTGTCGAAATCTATCACTTTATGTTCGAACCGGTGAATTCGAAGATAAAATTAATATCATTCACCAATAATATGAGTAAAAAAAAATGAGTAAAGGTACAGTTAAGTGGTTCAACGCTGATAAAGGTTATGGTTTCATTACACCCGAAGATGGCAGCAAAGACCTTTTTGTTCATCATTCAGAAATCCAAAGTGGCGGCGCCTTTGCAACACTAAATGAGGGTCAAACAGTGGAGTTCGAAGTTGGCCAAGGTCAAAAAGGCCCTTGTGCAAATAAAGTTGTTTCTCTTTAAACTGCAACACATAAATCTGCGTTCCTGAGTTGCTGCTTTTTACCATTACATTTATAAGTTCTGAATGGCAGCTTGGGTATGACAAGCGATATTTCGAGCAAATTTAATTGAAAAATTTGCTAATGAGCATAGGAAAAGCAGGCTATTTGGCAGCCGATTTTACAAGGGAATCAGTCACTGCGTATGAAGCTATAAAAACTGCAATTGAAGCAGTGCTGAAGCTATCTCTCATGCAAAACTGATAAAAGCGGGTCCCTATATTGCTAACTTATCAGAAATGGCGAATCTGTTTGGCTGTACAAAGCAAAATTTGAGTAAATATGCTCGTAGTGAATCCCCTAAAAAAGAATCATTTCCTTGTTCTATTATTTCAGGAAAAGTTGATTACTGGTATGTTCTTGACTCCTTTCAAGGAAAGCCGTCATTGTATCTTACACTTTTTTTGACACTAAAATAAAATTAGCAATTACAATGATCAAATTTTCAGGAAAAACCATGGTATCTTTAAATAAATTAATGTCTTACACCTTTTTCATCCTATTTTTTTTGTTAAGCTCCAGTCTTGTTATGGCAAAAGAAATACCGAAGGGTTCCTTAATGGCGACGACAACTGGCAATCCAGGCATTAATCTAGAAAAGCTTCAAATAATACTCAATCCAATGACTAAAGAAGAGCTGTTTGTTGAAGCAGATGGCTGGCTGCTTCTATTACAAAAAGCGGCAAAACGAGTATCCATAGCAAAATTGGAAGTACTTAAAGATAATAAGAAGATCGACAATCAGGAAAAAATAAAGGAAGCCGAAGAAAAAATAGAAGAACGGATGAAAGACATCGAGGATGACGATAATGTCAAAGAACAAGAAAAAGAAAAATTAAAAAAAGCGTTAAAGAAAGAAATAGAGAGTGATCTAAAAGAAGAGATAATAGAGTTCAAGGAAGAAATAAAGGACAATATAAAGAATGATATTAAAGATGAATTAAAACATGAACTGGCAAGCGTAACAGAGCAGAAAAGTAAAGATAAAGAACTTGTTCAGAGCTCTGAATCGGAAAAAGCTGAAGTGACAAAGGTTGATGTTATCGAGGAGCACAAAGAAGATCTTTTGGCAGTTTTAAGTAAATTACGTAAAGATCGAAGAGGCATAATTGAACGTCTCAATGTGGTCATCAGTGAAATTAATCGAAAAATTGGCCTGGATGAAAATGGTATTGAACTCGCTGAAGTAATGCCTTACCGACGTTATATTGATACGGTTGGCAGCATCAAACTTGATCTCAGTGACTCCAAGTCAACCTGGTTAAGTATTAAAGGATACATACTTTCAGAAGACGGCGGGATGAAATGGCTTATCAATGCAGGCATTTTTATTGCCATTTTATTTGTTTTTTTGATATTAAGTAAAATTTTAAGTAATGCTGTCAAAAAAGCGTTGAGCTATACTGAAAGTAGTTCACATATATTAAATGACTTTTTTATTAATACTGTACGTCGATTAACTCTGGCTGCTGGTATATTAGTAGCAATTTCAGCAATAGGTATTAGTGTCGCGCCAATTATGGCCATTATTGGTGCCGCCGGTTTTGTTGTTGCTTTTGCTCTGCAAAGTACACTGAGTAACTTTGCCAGTGGTATTATGATTATGCTTTACCGTCCTTTTGATGTTAAAGATCTGGTCGAAGTGGCTGGTATTGTGGGCAAAGTACAATCAATGACACTGGTTTCAACAACCATCATGACACCTGATAATAAGTTAATGATTGTACCCAATAATTCCATCTGGGGCGATGTGATTATCAATGCACACTATAGTAAAGAACGCCGTGTTGATATGGTTTTTGGTATCGGCTATAGCGATGATATTGAAAAGGCAATGCAGGTTATGAAGCAGATATTATCTGATCATCCTTTAGTACTGGATAATCCTGAATCAGTTGTCCAAGTGAGTGAACTTGCTGACTCTTCAGTTAACTTCATCTGCCGTCCCTGGGTTAAAACTGCTGATTACTGGACTGTATATTGGGAGATAACCCGTGCAGTTAAAGAACAATTTGATATAGCTGGAATTTCAATTCCTTTCCCACAAACAGATGTCCATATTCATCAGCAACCCCCTGAGCTTAAAGAACCTCAGTCAGATCAAAAGCAATCACATCAAAAAGCAATATCCAATAAACTTGATGATATAGATACTGCACAAGACGATTAAGTCTCCTTAAAAAATGGTTGCTTCCTCTGTGCAAATATTTACGGTTTTGTTTATCTGTTATCAGGCAAGGCTGCAACACAACCGGGAGAAATCTCTGCGAGCTTTTCTCTCAAACAGGCCAGGGGTTCACCTGTACCGGGTTGTTTATCAGAGCAATATTTCTGAAGATCGGTCGAGCATGCCGCATAAAAGAGCTCAATACCATCAAAAACCTTTTCCAAAATTATGCCAACCCGGTCAGTGACCGCATAGCAATTATCTGTAAGCTGAGGAGTATAAGCATAAAGACAAGCGGAGATACGCCCATCGCCCGGTTGAACTTTTGAGCAGTATTGTTTAATATCGCTGCCGCAGGCTTTATCAAATCGTTCCACTGCTTGCTCTTTAGTCTCAGCTGAAACACTAGAAATAAACATTGTTGTAATTAACGTTACAGACATTACAGCCAAAAACTTGAATATTTTCATTATTGCCTTTCCTTATTTAATTTCGAATCTGCTTATATTATGTTATTCTCTAACCAATATAATGGCCTTATTTTTTAAACTCTGGAGAAAAAAATGGATCTATTTAAAAATAATGTTGGAAATATCGACCGTATCATTCGCGTTGTTGTCGGTATCATTCTGGTCGGTAATGTTTTTTATGCTTTACAAAACCCAATTGGCTGGATAGGTGTCATTCTGATTGTTACTGGCATCATTGGAAAATGCCCGCTGTACTCAATTATTGGTATCAATACTAAAACTCTGGCTGAAAAAGCCGGTCTTAAATAAGTTAAGGAGAAATTAATGGGAACTGAAAGCATTATTGCGACAGTGCTGATTGGTGCAATCGCCGGATGGCTTGCCGGGCTCATCATGAAAGGTAGCGGAATGGGTTTTATTATCAATGCTGTAGTTGGTATTGTTGGTGCCTTTGTCGGCAGTTACCTCTTTGGTTTAATTGGCTTTTCAGTAGGTAGTGGTTTGGTGGGAGCAATTATTACCTCAACTGCCGGTGCTGTGGTGTTACTTTTTATTTTCGGGATTTTAAGGAAATCACAATAAATTAATCGTATTACCCAAATAAGCATTTGAAACCATCAAAATTAGCACTATATTATTTTTAGTGGTTTCCATCTATTTATCCTATTCAATTTAAGGCAATTCTTTAATGAAACGAGTAAAACAATCTATCTTTATCGTATTTTCAGGACTCTTTTTGTTGACACTTTCTGGATGCGCTCCAGAAGTTGGCAGCGATAAATGGTGTGATAATATGAAAGAACAGCCAAAATCAGAGTGGACTGCAGGCGATGCAGGAGATTTTGCTAAGCATTGTATTTTAAAATAAGAAAAAAATTATAAATATGACACCAGGCTAACTTTTTAGCCATTGGAGTAGCAATTGAGAGCAATTGAGGACATCCACTTATTGAAGTGGTTATTTAGCTCCACCAATAGATGGGTGTCCTGTAATTACTGACTGGCACTGAGTGATCCTTTCTGGATGCCTTTATGTCTGGCAATCATTTCCGGACTTCTTGTTTCTACCGTTATTTCACTGATTATAGTTCCGTGCTTATATTTGCTTCTCAGTGGAAATAATTTAATATCAGATGACCCTATGCCAGGATAGTTCTTTAAACCAAACGGATTAATTAACTTAGAAGTTGCTCATAATAAATATATTAATCTAACGCTTAAATCCAGGAACGAGTATGTTAAAACTTTTAATCATTTTTCTATTTTTAGTGACAAATATTCATGCTAAGGAAATTAAGGTTGATTCTGAAGTAATGACTAAAGCACATAATGATTTAAGACAAAAGTATGGCTCACCACCCCTGACATACTCAAATACTTTGGAAGAAGCTGCCAAAAAATGGGCAAAAAAACTTCAATCCAGAGATTGTCGCATGAGCCACTCTTTTGGTGAAACAGGAGAAAATCTTTACTGGGCTAGTCCATATACCTTGATCAAAACAGATACCAGGAAAAAGAAAACACGAACAAGCTCATTACAAAACATCACGGACAAACGGGTTGTAAAATCTTGGCATGAGGAAGTAAAGTGGTATGACTATGAAACAAATAGCTGCCAGAAAGGACAGGTCTGTGGTCACTTTACACAAGTTATTTGGAACACAACAAAGGAACTCGGCTGTGCCGCTATTGCATGTAAAGACTTTTCACAAATCTGGGTTTGTGAATATGCACCTGCGGGCAATATCAATATACGTTACCCTGATGGGACGGTTAAAAAATTGAAACCATATTGATACGATTATAGCTTTGAATAAGGGAGTGTACTCTTGGTAATTAAAGAAGGAGTACTAATTATTCGGATTTGGGACCTATTCAGGACAGCCATCATTTCATGCCACTTTAAAAGTCAGGCCTTACTGGATGAACAAGCCATCATCAGCCATGGTATATGTCGATTTAAATCCTGTCAGAGCAGATATTTGTCAATCACTGGAAACAGTCGATTTCAAAAGATGGGTGGCTTATATAATGATATTATAATATAGTTGTGAGTGATTTCAAGTGGAGTTTGATTTTAGGTTTCACTTTGTTAAATAGTGTCTATAATTTAAATTAAATACATTAAAAGATGAGATTGGTTATATGGCAGTAAAGAAAAATAAGAAGACAGATGACGTTTTGCTTATCCTGTGTAAGGCGGTGAAAAAAATTCTCTCGCAGACAACAAAAAATGATATTCAATACTCGCCAATGGTGCAAAAAATAGCTAAAACCTGTTTAAAACCGGATATTGGCTGTTTTGTGCTTTTTGAAGGTGCATTTTCAGGTCTAATTATTATTAATATGTCTGCAGGTGCTGCGGTGGAGTTATATCAGGCTTACATGAGGCAGATGGGCTTTCCTGAAGAGGAGATTTCTGAACAACATACCTCTGATGATGTTGCTAATGTGCTGGGTGAATTGATGAATCAGATTGTGGGTGATTTTCAGGGTGAACTGGAACACCAGTTATCTCTGTCAATAAGCCAAACACAGCCCAAGATGCTGGTTGTTAATAAAGAACTCATTCTGTCAATCAATGCCAATATTGAAAGGCCTCAATCACGAAGAGTTGTTTTTCGCACCGGGGATCATAAGACTTTTTATCTGGAAATGTCGATGGAAAGAACAGAATTTATTGAGTTGAATGATCCGGATAATCAGAACTATGGCGATCCGACTCTGACTAAAGATGAGCAAAATAAAGCATTTTTAGCTGATCTGGATATCTGATACCTGGAGCACACGTCAGGAAATCACCAGAGCGACCAGTGGAAAATAAAATCCCGTAGGGGCGAACACATACGTTCACCCCTAAGAAATAAATTTCAAGAAGCACTAATCACTAGGATAAGTGCTTCTAAGAAATAAATTTCAAGAAGCACTAATCACTGGGATAAGTGCTTCTAAGAAATAAATTTCAAGAAGCACTAATAAGCAGATTTGGCATTTTTCATCTGCCGGTAGATCTTAGTTCTTTTATTAATATTCAGAACTTCGACAATTCGCTCCAGTGCTTGTGCAAAAGCATTATCAAAGCCATGCAGATCAATACTGATGCTTCCCCAGGAAATACTGCCGTCGGATAGGCGGATGCGCAATTTGAAGATATCAATGGTACGCTCTTTATTCTGCTGTTGCTGACGGGTCAGACCGATAATACGACCATCGCTATGAAATTTTATGGGGTTGGCTTCATCAACTTCCTGTTGAAAATCTGCTTGAAATTGTAAAAGTTCTTTGTCTCGTGCTTTTGCTAAAGCACGAATCTCTCGCTCACGTTTTTTTGTGACGGATTTACCATTTTCGGTTAAATAATAAACTTCATCGTAGATTATATCACCAATTTTTCGATAAACTCTTAGACGATGCCCGTAGTGAGCATTATTTTCTGATACACCCATGTTACACCTTCCCTAAACTATTTGTTCTATAAGTTATTAGGCAGAGTCTGTTATTTACTACTCTGTCGTATCCTGTATGTAAGTAGCGTGTAAGCTGTGGTGTTAGGTGGAGTTATTATTGTTTTTTTTTACTCCACCTTATCCTGTGTTAGGTGGAGTTATTATTGTTTTTTTTATAACTATATTATAACGTTCTATCTAAGTGTTTTTGAAGAGCAAAAACATGATCTTGATCAGAAAAAAGGTGAATAGTGTAAGAAAATTCATTATTTTACAAGATATAGCTGCCTAACCACCAGTCTTGGACATAAAACGAATCACCTTTTCAGGTTTTTCATTAAACTCATGTTTTAGTGGTTTTAAGTTAATGGCGTCTCTGATGACCTGATCCAGATCATTATCACTGATCCCCTGACGAAGCAAAGGACGTAATTCGTATTTATGTTCATCACCCAGACACATGTATAAGGTGCCGGTGGCAGACAGTCGAACCCGGTTGCAGGTATCACAAAAATGTTGTGAGATCGGGGTGATAAAGCCAATTTTTAAATTGGTTCCGGCGACTTGTACATAACGTGCAGGGCCTGCTCCGGCCATAACTGCAGGAAGAAGCTCATAGCTCTTTTCCAGGCGAGCCTCAATTTCATGCAGATCGATATAATAATCAACCGCGTCACGCCCGGTGTCACCCATAGGCATGGTCTCAATAAAACGCAAGGTAAAATTATTTTCCAGACAAAACTTGAGCATATCTTCGACATCATCATCATTGACGCCTTTCATAACGACCATATTAATTTTTATCGGATCCAGGCCAACGGCTTTTGCTGTCAGCAGGCCATCAATAATTTTTTCTAATTTACCCTGAGTGATCTTTTTGAATTTAACCGGATCAACGGTATCCAGACTGACATTAATTCTGGAAATGCCTGCGTCACGTAATTCTTCAGCGTGTCTGGCGAGTCGTGTGGCATTAGTACTCAGGGAAAGATCGTCCAGACCCGGTAGTGCAGCAAGACGTTTGGCCAATTCGGGTAAATTTTTGCGCACCAGAGGTTCACCACCAGTCAGACGAACTGAACTGACGCCAAGGCGGGTAAACGAGGTAACGATTCGCTCAATTTCATCGAAACTCAGCCAGTCTTTCGGTTCATCATAATCATCAAAGCCATTGGGCATGCAATAGAAACAACGAAGATCACAACGATCAGTCACAGAAAGTCGTAAATATTTGATTTTTCGATTGTATTGATCAATTAAACTCATAATATCGGGTCAATCATTCTTAGTGAGAATATAAGATAATACTATTACTGTTAAAAATTGAAAGTTTTTTTACAAAAATGATCGATCTATATCAAGAAAAGAAGTTAATAAGT
>DAOVUK010000532.1 GCA_030632625.1 Gammaproteobacteria bacterium | reverse complement strand
TAAAAAAAAGCAGCAGGATTTAAACAAGTCTGTTCTTCAAATTAATGTTGAATATGAAGATACAGAGGCCGATTTTTCTTCTCCTTTTCATGGCTTCAACTCAGCCCTGAATAATAAGCTCAATAATACCAGCAATGAATACCAGACCCGTATGGGTTATCAGTTTAACCATTTAACTTCAGAGGCTGCATTCAATTACAGCCCTGATTCCTACGGTTTTGGTAAATACTACAATTATGAACTGGGTGTTTCAGTCCCAATCAAAGATATTTTCTCATTAGAAACCCGTTATGGCTGGAATAAGTTTGATAAGCAAACCCGTCAGGGAGGAGTGCGTGATTATCAGGATTGGCGGGTTGGTATTTCCACAACCTATAAGGGGGTGAAACTGAAAGTGGATTATATTGACATGAATGCCAGTGAAAATTCACAGGAGTGCGGAAAATCACTTTCCTGTGAAGGTAAAACCGTTTTTAGTATTATCAAAAATTTCTAGTGCCTGGTCTCTATAAGTTTATTCTCTTACTTACAATAAATGACCGTTTGTTATGCTCAGTGCATAGCATTTAGGAAATTTATTTAAACCAGTCATTAAGCGGGCGGGTTCTTCCGAGGTGAGAACCCTGGCCATAAGTAATGCCGATTTTTCTGAGTTCTTTGACATCCTCCTCTGTTTTAACATATTCAGCAACCGTTTCCTGATGACGAAGCTGACAGATATCGTGAGTATAGCAAATCATTGCATGATCAATCGGATCAGTTAACATATCACGCACAAAACTACCGTCGATTTTGACCACATTAAAGGGCAGGTTTTTAAGGTACTCAAATGATGCCATGCCGGTACCAAAGTCATCCAGCGCAAAACCAATACCTTTGCTGCGGCAAAAGTTAATAAATTCAGACGCCTGTGCCAGATTACCAATAGCAGATGTTTCTGTGATTTCCAGTTCCAGACATTCCCAGGGAAAGTCAAACGTTTCGACTGCTTCTTTGAGTTTCTCCTGAAAATCAGGATTATTCAATGTACCGCCTGACAGGTTTATATGAGCGGAATGTAATTTTTTAATATGCTGCGGATGCTGACAAACTGTTTCAAGATAGAACCACAAAACAAAAATATCTATATCAACCATCATGTTGTAACGCTCAGCAGTTGACAGAAAATCGTCAGGTGCCATAAACTGTTCATTGCTGTCCCACATTCTGATTAACACTTCATAAGATATTTTGTCATTGTTGTTCTGCAGGGGAACGATTGCCTGGGCAAATAATTCAAAATGGGAAGGACCATCCTTTAAAGCTTCTTTAATATAGCCGGCAATAGTAATATCATTACTGGTTTGATTGCTTTCTTTGTTTTCAGCATTGTACAGGTGTAGGTTATTATGTCCCCTGGACTTGGCGGTATAAAAAGCAATATCGACTTTTTTTATCAACTCTTCAAGAGAGTATTTAAAGGGCCTGAAAAGTACCATACCGATGGATGCCGACACGCTAATTGCGTTACCCTCCCAGAAAAAGCGAAAATCCTTCAATCGCTCAAGCTGCTGCTGTGCAAAGTGAAGGGCGTTTTCTTTGCTGGTATTTTTTAACAGCAGAAAAAAATCATC
>DAOVUK010000013.1 GCA_030632625.1 Gammaproteobacteria bacterium | reverse complement strand
TCACCTCATTCAAAACATCAATTACCCGTCTGTTCGGGGATGAATATTGCGGCAATTGTAATTGGCTGCATTTCAGCTATTGTCGGCATTGGCGGCGGTACAATGACGGTTCCCTTTTTAAATAGAGGCAAAATTTCAATACAAAGGGCAGTTGCTGTCTCAAGTGCTCTGGGCCTGCCTATCGCTCTCTCAGGTTCGCTGGGCTTTCTCTGGAGCAGCCTGTATCAGCCTATTTCTTATGATATAGGGAGTTATGATATGGGGAGTTATGATATAGGAGTTCAGGCGCAGGGGGAATTTTTTTCCCGGAATTTATTTTTAGGTTACATTTACCTGCCCGCCTTCTTTGCAATTATTAGTCTTTCTATGCTGACCGCACCATTGGGCGTCTCGTTGTCACATAAATTATCAAAGCAGGCTCTGAGTCGAGTGTTCTCAATTTTGCTGCTGGTTCTGGCAATAAAGCTTTATCTTTCTAACTGATTATGGAGGTTTGATCTGATGAGTAAAGAAAATGGGGTGTGAACGATGAGTTGCAGAAAAGATGTTACTCATTGTCCTGTTTGCGGTGAAGAAAATGCCTGTTATCTGGTCGATTCTGAATCACCGTATGATGCCGGAAAAAAGTACCCGATTGAAGAGTGCTGGTGTGCTAAGGTGGGGGGTAAACTGAACAGGAAATTATTAGCTGCTCCGCTGGATAATTCCCCAACATCCTGTATTTGTCAAAAATGCTGGGAAAAGTACCAGGAAAAATAAACAGTGTTAAGTAATCGGTGTCAATTTGATTTCAACACGACGATTTTGTGCACGGCCCTGTGCAGTGTCATTTGAAGCAACAGGATGATCTTCACCTACACCCTTGGTGAGTATTCTTTGCGGCAGAACCTGTCTGCTTTGTAAATAACGGGATACAGAATCAGCTCTTTGCAGAGATAAATTCATATTATAAGTTGCATCGCCGACGCTGTCAGTGTGTCCATAGATATCGACATAGGTTTTTTCATATTCATTAATCACTTTGGCAACAGAGCCAAGAACACGATAAAAGTCAGCTGAAATATCACTGGAGTCGGTTTTAAAAGTGATATTGCCGGGCATATTCAGGATGATAGAATCGCCATATCTTGTTACGCTGACACCTGTTGCTTCAAGCTCCTGACGTAATTTCGCTTCCTGAACATCCATATAGTAACCGATGCCGCCGCCCGCCAAAGCACCCACTCCGGCACCAATTAAAGCGGACTTTCGATTGTCTCCGGCAATAACTCCAATGACTGCACCACTAAGAGCACCAATACCTGCACCCATGACGGCATTGCTGGTCTTTTCTTCCCGGGTATAGGGATCAATCGTGGTACAGGCACCAAGTAATAAGCTTGATAATAAAATGCCAGTACCTAACAAGCGTATATTTTTACTCTGCAGATAATTTTTAATCATATTGGAACTCTCAATTAAATTTTAAAATGTTTTAGTTAATAACGTTATATTATGAATAATTATAGTTAATAAAAGCTGAATGGTTGATTAACTCTTATTATTTACTTATCTTTTTGTTTATTAGAATCGTCTTTAGATAGTTGCTGGGGCGGGTTACACCAATAGCTGATGTCTTTTTCAGCCTGTAAAAAAGTTTCTTTGGATTCAGAATCTGTCAGGCGTACTTTTTGTTTACGCTCAGCATCATAGCGATAGAGGAATGGAGCTTTTTTATATTTTGCCAGGGTGTCTTTTGAGTCCTGGCAAAGTTTTTCCCGTTCTTTATCTTGCTTATCGGTTTCCGCTTCTATTGCTTTGATTTTCCGATCATGAAATATATTGCTGCCTAAATGCATTTTTTTGGCAGAATCATCGCCCGGTTTGGCTGCATAATGAACCCGACCATCTTTATCGACCCATTTATAGATTTCAGTGATTTTTTCTTCTGCAGCAGCAAAGCTTGCAAAAGTGATACTCAGGATAATTATCAGAGCAAGACTGACTATCAGATCAGTAAGGGATTTCATTGCAACTCCTTGGAAGAATATGTTATTTTTTTTAATTATAGTCGTTTTTTCTAATATAAGGGCAAAAAGTGAATAATAATTGATTTTAATTTATTAACCTTAGTTTTTGTGTGTTCTACTTCGCTTTATAAGGCAAAAGTCAGGCAAAAAAAAGCATCCCGAAGGATGCTTCTGTTAAGTTGTTATGTTTGTATGTTTGTGTGTTGAAACGTACAAACATATCAACATACAAACATGGCAACTTACAAACATACAAACCTACAACATATTAACTTACTTATTTGTAAATTCAGGATAAGCTTCCAGGCCGCACTCAGAAAGGTCAACACCCTGGTATTCCTCTTCTTCGCTAACACGGATACCCATAACCAGTTTGATCACGAACCAGGTCGCAAAACTAGTAGAGAATACCCAGCCGAAGATAGTTGCTGCACCGATTAACTGGCCAGAGAAGCTGGATTCACCATTGGTTAACGGCACCAGCATCAGGCCCAGAAAGCCAACAACACCGTGAACAGAGATAGCACCAACCGGATCATCAATTCTTAATTTATCCAGAGTCAGAATGCTGAAGACAACCAGCACACCACCCATCGCGCCAAATAAAGTGGCTGTCAGAGGTGTTGGTGTTAACGGCTCAGCAGTGATGGCAACCAGGCCGGCTAATGCGCCGTTTAACAGCATGGTTAAATCAGCTTTGCCGTACAGCAGACGAGCAACTATCAAAGCAGCAACCGCACCGCCGGACGCAGCGGCATTAGTGTTCAAAAAGACCATGGCAACTGAGTTGGCATTGGCAATATCACCTAGTTTCAATACCGAACCACCATTAAAACCAAACCAGCCCATCCACAGAATGAAGGTTCCCAGAGTTGCTAAAGGTAAGTTAGCACCAGGAATTGCTTTAATTTCACCATTTTTACCGTATTTACCTCTACGAGCACCCAGTAGTAAAACACCTGCTAATGCTGCTGACGCACCAGCCATATGCACAATACCCGAACCGGCAAAATCAGAAAATCCTAAATCACCCAGGTTATACAGACCAAAGACATCCGCACCATTCCATGTCCATGCACCTTCCATTGGGTAGATAAAACCCGTCATGACAACGGCAAATAACAGGAATGCCCATAATTTCATACGCTCGGCAACAGCACCAGAGACAATTGACATGGCGGTGGCAACAAAGACAACCTGGAAGAAAAAGTCAGAAGCACCTGAATAAATTGAGCCGCCAGTAAAGTCAGCTTGCTCGGCAAACTCTGCCAGCTTGCCTTCAACATAGCCGTCACCAACCACCAGACTGCTGAGGAACATACTGCCGCCATACATGATTTCATAACCGATAATCAGGTACATAATGCATGAAATTGCAAACAGGGCGACGTTTTTGGTTAGAATTTCCGCCGTATTTTTGGTTCTGACCAGACCGGCTTCCAGCATTGAAAAGCCGGCAGCCATCCACATAACTAATGCACCGCACATTAAGAAGTAAAAGGTATCAAGTGCGTATTGTAAATGATAAACGTTTTGTAAAAGATTGTTTTCCACGGGGGTCTCCTTAGAAAGACTGCTTATAAAGCTTCTTTGCCGGTTTCAGATGTTCGAATGCGAATGGTTTGTTCAATCGGAGCAACAAAAATCTTACCATCGCCAATCTTACCGGTATGAGCTGCGCTGCGAATTGCTTCAATGACCTGGTCAAGCACTTCAGCGTCAACGGCAATTTCAACTTTTACTTTTGGTAGAAAGTCGACCACATATTCTGCACCACGGTAGAGTTCAGTATGACCCTTTTGACGACCAAAGCCTTTGACTTCGGTAACTGTCATACCATGAATTCCAATATCAGATAATGCTTCGCGAACATCATCCAGCTTAAAAGGTTTAACAATAGCTGTAACAAGCTTCATTTGTTCTGCTCCAAAATTAGATAGCAATTAATTTAAATAACTTCTTTGATAATAAGCAGAAACTATGCCATTGGCTAATTGTTGTTAATTTACAGTAGCTTGCCCATAGAAAAAGATTGAATGTTCATAAAAAATGCACCACAATGGGAATATAGTCGGTATTGCACAAAAATGGTGCACTGTACTGGTGCGTAGTAGAGAGCATGCAATTGTTTGGGTCAGAATTGAAAAAAATGATAGACTATGTGACTGATATCAATATTAAACTCAGAACTTTTTAGAGAACTTTCTAAATAACAAAAAATTTACTAAAGGCTCACTAATGAATACGCAATTTTTTGATGATTTAGCAGACAAAATAAGTAAAGTGCTTCCGCCTGTTCCTGCGGGTATGAAGGGAGAACTGGAACAATCAATACGAAATATTTTGCATAATACGTTTGATAAACTGGATCTGGTGACCAGAGAAGATTTTGAAGTTCAATCAGCAGTACTGCAAAAAACCAGAATAAAATTGGAGCAGCTGGAGAAACAGTTGAGTGAACTTGAAGAAAAACTGGATATTCTTTAGATCAGCTTAATCTTAAGTCGGGGGGACTCAGGAGAAATGGAAATTGTCTTTTAAATTAGTTAAGAATCAAGACAGTGATACAAAAAGGGAATGCCTGTGAATTTTTTTCAGCAGTATTCTATAAAAAAGAAATTATCATTAATGACCTTGTTGACCTCTTCTATTGCGGTCGCACTGGGATGTTTCATTTTTATTGTGTCTGAAATTTATTTTAACTGGCAGGAAATGGGTCGCCACCATTCTGTACTCGCCGAAAGTATTGGTTTAAATGTTCGTGGCGCAATTATCTTTGAAGATAAAAATTATATATCAAGCGCATTAAATGCCTTTGTTATTAATCCGGATGTTGAGGCTGTTTTTGTTTATAACGAAGAAAATAAATTGCTTGCAGACTATTATATCGGTAACAGCAGAAGTAATTCTATTCCGGTTATAAATAAAAATGGTATTAAAAATTCTGACAAAGCTATTATTCAATATCAATACGATCATATTATTATTACCCGCTTGATCCAGATTGAAAATGAACATGTTGGCAGTATTGTTTTGATTGTTTCATTAAAACGGTTTTATTTACATACAGTCTGGGTTGTATTTATTGCTGTTGTTGTTTTTATTCTGATTAACCTGTTAAGTTTCCTTATTTGGCAAAAACTGCAAATAATGATCACTGAACCCATTGAAAAAATGATGAAGATCAGCACTAAGGTTTCACGGGATGAAGATTATTCTTTACGCGTTAAAATTGAAGGTGAAGATGAACTGGCAAAGCTTGGACTTTGTTTTAATGAAATGCTGGCACAAATACAACTTAGAGATATTGAGCTCAGCGAACATCAAAATCATCTGGAAGCATTGGTAAAAAAGCGAACCGATCAGGTAGAACAGGCAAATAATGCAAAAAGTGAATTCCTGGCGACAATGAGTCATGAAATTCGAACCCCGATGAATGCTGTTATTGGCATGACAGAATTGTTATTAACCAGTGAGCTTGACTCTAAGCAAAAACGTTATGCCGATATGATTTTAAATTCCAGCACATTATTGTTGAAGATCATTAATGATATTCTTGATTTTTCAAAAATTGAAGCGAATAAACTTAAACTGGAAGAGGTGTTTTTTAATCCTGAACAGATAATGGTTGATGTCAGAGAAACTTTTTTTAATGAAGCCAAAAATAAAAATATTGAGCTTGAACTTATTGCTGATTCAAATATATCAGAATACGTAATAGGTGACCCCTTTCGTTTAAAGCAGATAATGAATAATTTGTTATCTAACGCAATCAAATTTACTGATACTGGCAAAGTGACCATTAGTCTTGAAAGACTTAAAGAAACAGAAAGTGTCATTAGTTTTTGTTTTTCAGTATTTGATACAGGGATTGGTATTAAAGAAGAAACAATAAACGAGCTGTTTTCAGTTTTTCATCAGGCGGATAGTTCAATTACCCGGGAATTTGGAGGCACAGGACTTGGCCTGGCTATTTCTCAAAATTTAACCCGATTGATGGGCGGGGAAATTCAGATCCAGAGTGTTGAGGGAGCCGGAAGTTGTTTCTTCTTTGTTTTAGAATTAAAGAAAGTAACATCTGAAGAATTATCCCGAAATGAAAAAATTCATGAGTTATCCCGTGAAGTATTTTCAATTGAAGAGCGGGATAATAGCCAATATACAATATTGGTGACGGATGATGATCCTGTGAACTTAGATGTCATTAGCGGCTTATTGGAGAATTTTGGTTTTAATGTTGAAATATCTCATAGTGGTCTGGAGACATTAGAATTGATAAAAGATAAGGGGCCGGACTATTTTGATTTGATTTTGATGGATATCCAGATGCCCGGAATGGATGGTTATAGTGCCAGCCGGAAACTGAGAGAAAACAATGTATCAGCCCCTATTTTAGCTTTGAGCGCCCATGTAGAGAAAGAAGCCCGTAAGGAGGCATTCGAATCAGGTATGGATGATTATCTGACTAAGCCTATTCAAATGGAAGAACTGAATAAAGTGCTGAATCAATGGCTTGGCCTGCAGGATCTGATCAAACATCGTGATGGTTTGTCACAGATGGCTGATGGCTCGGCAGCTGAAGGCTCTTTGCTGCAGGGCGCTGAAGGCTCTTCACTGCAAGATACAGAAGGCTCTTTAATACAGGCCATTGATGGTTCCCTGGCACACACTTCTGAAGGCTATAAACAGCTAAAAAATGGTCTATTCAGTCATTTATCCATTATTTCACTGGATGAGGTGATGGCGCGGCTTAATAATAATGAAAAACTTTTAACCAAGCTGCTGGATAAATATTATGATACTTATAGTGATCATTTTAAATTGATACAGGATGCTTATGATGCACAAATGTATCAGCAGGTATCCGAACTGGCTCATAAAATAAAAGGTGCGTCACGGTCATTGAGTATTGAATTAGTCGGTTTTGAGGCAGAAAAACTTGAACTCAGTTTAAAAGATGGTCTGCTCTCCACTGATATTAACTATGTGGAATTAATGGCTCAATTAGAAACAGCTCTTACTAAAACAATGAGTGAACTATCTGAGTTTTTAGGAAAAAACATTCCCCATGACAGTTTATCCTGACAATGCAGAGACTATAAATACGGTATAATTTATTCAGGAGCTTGTCTGAAACAGAGAAGAGTAAAAAGGAATTTTATATGTCACTGTCTATTGTCTATAGTCGTGCAGGTGGTCTGGATGCACCACTGGTCACTGTTGAAGTTTTATTGACCAATGGTTTACCCAGTCTGGGAATTGTCGGTCTTCCGGAAACAGCGGTTAAGGAAAGTAAAGATCGCGTCAGAGGTGCTATTATCAATAGCCGATTTGAATTTCCTGTGCGACGGATCACCATTAATCTGGCTCCAGCTGATTTACCTAAGGAAGGCGGTCGTTTCGATCTGGCTATTGCATTAGGTATTCTGCTTTCATCCAGACAACTGGAACTCCCAAAAAAAACAGTTTCTGCAACAAATAACGACCATAAAGAGCAATATAATTTAGTTGAACAGTATGAGTTTGTCGGTGAACTGGCACTCAGTGGTGAATTACGAGTTGTTGACGGTATTCTGCCTATTGCTATTCAGGCGAATAAAAACAGGCGTATTTTAATTGTACCCGAAGAAAATGGTATAGAAGCTTCATTAATAAAAGGACTCACTGTTTATACAGCAAAACATTTACTGGATGTGTGTGCTTTTTTAAAAGGTGAACAGCCGCTGACAAAACCGGCGGTGAAAAAAATACCTCAGGAACAATTTTATTCGATCTGCCTGTCTGATATTCGTGGTCAGCAAAGTGCCAAACGAGCATTGGAAATAGCGGCTGCTGGTCAGCACAGTCTGCTCATGAAAGGGCCTCCAGGAACAGGAAAAACCATGCTGGCAAGTCGTCTGGTGACAATTTTACCGGATATGTCAGATGCTGAAGCAGAAGAAGTGGCTGCCATTCGCTCTGTTTGTGGTGAAGCAGTAAGTTTTGACAATTGGGCCGTTCGTGGTTTCAGAGTTCCTCATCATACAGCATCAGGTGCAGCACTGGTCGGGGGCGGCAGTTACCCCAGACCCGGTGAAATTAGTCTGGCTCATCACGGCGTACTTTTTATGGATGAATTGCCTGAATTTTCTCAGAAAGTTCTGGAAGTGCTAAGAGAGCCGTTAGAGTCAGGAAGAATAGCAATATCACGAGCTGCAAAAAAAGCAGAGTTTCCAGCATCATTTCAATTAATTGCCGCCATGAACCCTTGTCCCTGCGGGTATTGGGGAGATACACAGAACAATTGCCGCTGTACCAGTGAACAGGTTCAACGTTATCAAAATAAACTATCAGGTCCTTTTTTAGATAGAATTGATATGCATATAGAAGTGCCGGCACTGTCTCATAAAGATTTGCAGGAGAATAGTGATTCAATAGAAAATAGTTTTGCTGTAAAAAATCGGGTTATTGATGCTCAGAAGAGACAAAAATCAAGACGTAATCATTGCAATGCTCACCTGAGCAATAAAGAAATTGAGGAAGATTGTCGTTTAACGGAAGCCAATCAGAAAGTACTGGAAAAAACCATGGATAAAATGAGGCTGTCAGCCAGAGCCTATCACCGAATATTAAAACTTGCCCGAACAATAGCTGATTTAGATAATAGTGAAACTATTCAGCTGCATCATTTAACTGAGTCAATCGGCTATCGAAAAATAGACCATTTTCAATAAGAGCTTCATGATTTCTTAGTCAAGGCATCGCAGCGATAATGAATAACAAACAATTTTATCAAAAACTTCAGGAAAAATTACCCCATTGGCAAGCTCAGGGCTGGCTGAATAAAGTTTCTGCGCAAAATATTCTGGATGATACCCTGCTTGATGTAAAACACTCAGGGCCCGGTTTATCAAAGACTGATTTATCAGAGCAAGAGATAAAAAATGGCATAAGCGACAAGTCACATAAATTAAGTCTTATTTTAGGTGTTATGGGAGTGATGCTGTTGTCAGCGGGTGCCATCAGTTTTTTTGCAGCAAACTGGCAGGGTATGAGCAAACTGTTTAAATTAAGTCTTTTATTTTCTTCAATGACAGGTGCTTATCTTGCCGCTGCATGGGCTTTGTCAGGACAACGATATCCAGCGCTTGGGCAGTCCCTGCTGTTGTTAGGTGTTTTATTATTTGGTAATAATATTATGCTGATTGCACAAATTTACCATATTGATAGTCACTATCCTGATGGTATTCTTTTGTGGTCGGCAGGTGCCTTAATGACGAGTATTATTATGCGCTCAGAGACTGTCCTGATAGCGGCAGCTGTATTAGCATTATTATGGAGCGGGATAGAAATTTTTGACTTTAGACAAATACACTGGCTCTGGCTGATATTCTGGTCTATTAGTGCTGTTATAACAATACGGCAAAGATTTCAGCTGGCGACCCATTTTATTATACTCAGTCTGTTTTTCTGGTTGCTATTCAGTTTTAATAATTTTACCCGTTATGCTTCTGACGGCTGCATTGTACAACTTTATCTGCTGCTGGGCCTGGTCATTTATATGCTGGCCCGAACAATAAAATTCAGCCAGTATGGACGTTATTTTTTAGATAACCTGTCCCGGTATGCATTCGTTTTTTGTTTGATTTTTCTTTATGTGTTAAGTTTTCCCGGCCTTGATTTATACCCGTCTCTGTCACATACGAGTGCCTCTGAAAGCAGCAAAGCTCAACTAAGCTGGCTAATCATCCACCTTGCTTTAATAGTACTCGTAATAATTCTTTCTTTAGTGCATCTTAAACAAGTTAAGAAACCAGTAGCGCTTTATAAATGGCTGGGAATTTTATGGTTGTTCATCCTGTTTAGCACATTATTACTCAATATTTATTGGTATCAGGATTCTTTATTTCAGAATAAGGAAAATTATACGGTTATCATTGTTAATCTATTATTGTTTTTACTGGTGATTGGCTTGATTTATTCAGGCCTCAAAGAGCATAAACTTTTTTATGTGAATGCGGCATTTGTGATTTTTACTATTACTTTGATTAGTCGATATTTTGATACCTTCTGGAGTTTACTGGATCGCTCCCTGTTTTTTATTATCGGAGGTTTGATATTGATAATTGGCGGGTTCTGGCTGGAAAAGAAAAGACGTCAGCTTGGTTTTCGCTGCCTGAGTCAACAAGTGTACCAAGCACAAGTGTACCAACCACAAGAGCACCAGAGCAGGGGAGTTACAGATGAGTAGTAAGTTAGCCCATAGCTTACCTGAAACGGTTCTTCCCGGCATATTGCTTATTATATTGATGCAGACCTTAGTATTGGCGGCTATGATTGCCAATCGTCAAAACGTTCTGTCATCAGATACCATTGTTGTTCTGGAAACAAAACCTATTGATCCCCGATCTTTATTTCGAGGTGATTATGTACGTTTGGATTATGACATAAATGAATTACAACTGGACGAACTTTCCGGGGATCAAAAATTTAAAAAAAATGATACCGTGTATGTTGTTTTACATCAGTCCGGTCAATACTGGAATGCTGAGGCAATTTATTCAAACAAACATAATCTTTTTAAAAACTATCCTGAAAAGATGCAGAATAAACAATATGCTCTGATTCAAGGCGTGGTGAAACATGTGATTAACAGACAGTGGGATAGAAATGATAAAACTGCTAGTTATGTAACCAGTTTACGTATGAGTTATGGTATTGAAAATTACTTTGTACCAGAAGGTGAAGGATTAAAACTGGAACGTCCGGAAGCAGGTGATAAAGTGACTCTGGAAATTGCCCTTGATGATGACGGGCATGCTGTCATTAAAACTTTATTAGTGAATGGCATTCGACAATATGAGGAAACTTTGTTTTAAATAACTCAGCTGTCAGATGCAGGCTTGTTTAACAATATCAGCTTGAGACTCTCAGTAGATTTTTTTCTCTCCTTGCGGACGTTTCTTAAAGCGTTTATAGCTCCACTGGTATTGAGATGGAATCTCTTTAATATAATCTTCAACTGTTTTATTTAAGGCGGTCGCAGAAATAAGAGGATCGGGATCTGATATTTTTGGATCGGCCTCTCTTATGTGCAGATGATAACCTTTACCCTGCGGCAGACGTTCAGCATAGCCTATCACAATTGATGCACCGGTTTTGCTGGCCAGTTTGGAAATAAAAGTCATGGTCAGTGTTGGTATACCAAAAAAAGGGGCGAATACACCGCTATTGATATCTTCCGGATTTTGATCCGGTAAAATTCCTGTACCATTACCCTGCTTGAGTGTTTTAAAAATACTCTTGACGCCGGAAACATCGGCAGCAACCAGTGTGGCTCCGGAACGGATGCGTGACTGACGGACAATATCATCCAGTGCTTTTATTTTGGGGCGTGAATAAAGGATGGTGACAGGAATATTGGCGCCGAGGTACAGGCCGGCAATTTCCCAGCAGCCTAAATGCGGGGTGAGTAGAAAAACACCTTTATCAGACAGCATTGCTGCATCCATATATTCTTTGCCGGAAACCTGTGTCAGTAGTGATAAGGTTTTTTCTGCCGGCCATAGCCACATGGGTCCCATTTCAGTCAACTGCTTGCCTAATTCAATCAGGCTGTTTCTTAATATGCCTTCCTGTTCCTCTGGAGTCATCTCAGGAAAACAATGCTGGATATTTATTCTGGAAATACGCCAGGTCTTTCCTTTCAGGTAATAGAGTATCAGGCCGATCCATGAGCCGACAAGGTGGTTCAGTCTGAGCGGCATCAGGGCAAAAAAATGCAAGATGAGAGTGATTAAAATTTTTTGCATTGATTAATCTGTTTCCTTAGTAGAGACCAGGCATGTCTTGTTTCTAAGGTTGTTTAGATGCATGATCAATTGCCATCAGCGGCTTCAGGGTTTTCAGTAAACTGTTGAACAGATGGGAATTGAGTTTTTCTTCCTGAGCCAGTAATTGTTTCATATGATCTCTTTGTGTCGGCATACTAAAGCAGGCCGGGCAGCTATCGGGGATCACCGGGAGTTGTGCCGCTTCAGCATAGGCACTGGTCAATGTTTCGCGGACGTAAACAAGCGGCCGGATCACTCGAATATCACCCGCCTGAATAAAATAGTTGGCTTTCATAGTTTGTAGTTTGCCGTTATGAAAGGCTGACATTAAAAAACTTTCAGCCAGATCATCAAGATGCTGTGCCAGAGCCAGAACATTGTAGCCTTCTTTTCTCGCAGTGGTGTAAAGAATACCGCGTTTCATTCGCGAGCAAAAAGAACAAAAGGAATCACCATCCATAGCGTCTTCGGCCTGTTCTAAAATAGCCTGCTGCTGAAAATAGTAGGGGATATCTAAATGTGCCAGATAATCTTTTAGAGGTGAAGGATCAAAGCCTTCAATCTGAGGATCGACAGTAACTGCGCCGAGTTGAAATTTTACCGGTGCATATTTCTGCAAATGGTGCAATATGTGTAATAGAGACAACGAATCCTTACCGCCTGAAACACCTAAGAGAATGCGATCGCCCTCATTGATCATGTTAAAATCGGCAATGGCACGGCCAACGGGGCGCATGAGTTTCTTGGGTGGTTTGAGATAATTTCTTGTCATGATGTCGTGTTCAGTCATTATTATCTTGTCAGCAGTACCAGCTGATTGATTTAAAAGAATTTTCCAGCCTGTCATTTAAAAAATAGTATCATAACAGATGAATCCCCTTTTTAAAAAAAGCAAAAAAGCTAAAAAATAAGCAGTATTTCCTTGAACCCCATACCGCTGTCTATTATCCTGTCATTATAGGATAAAAAATAGATTAGGAAGATATTATGGCTGGCTTTGACGCATTTGTTATTGGTTTTATCATTTTTGTGTTTATTTTAATTGTTATGGGCATGAAGAAGGTCACTCAGGGGATGGAATATACCATTGAACGTTTTGGCCGCTACACGCGATCATTACGCCCCGGGTTAAATTTCATCATTCCGGTATTTGATGCAGTGGGTCATCAGGTAAATATGATGGAGCGGGTTATGGATGTGCCCTCTCAGGAAGTGATTACCAAAGATAATGCCATGGTTAAAGTGGATGGTGTGGTTTTCTTTCAGGCCATGGATAGTGCCAAGGCATCCTATGAAGTGAATAATTTAGAACATGCCATTCTTAATCTGACCATGACCAATATCCGGACGGTGATGGGCTCAATGGATCTGGATGAATTATTATCCAAACGTGATGAAATCAACACTCAGTTACTCAATGTTGTTGATGAAGCGACCACACCCTGGGGCGTTAAAGTCACTCGAATAGAAATTAAAGACATTGCGCCACCCATGGATCTGGTTGATGCCATGGCACGGCAGATGAAGGCCGAAAGGGAAAAACGGGCCAGTATTCTTGAAGCAGAAGGAGAACGGCAGTCAGAAATTTTACGTGCTGAAGGTGAAAAACAGGCAGTGATTCTGCAGGCCGAGGGCGAACGGGAAGCGGCTTTTCGTGAGGCGGAAGCTCGAGAGCGACTGGCAGAGGCAGAAGCTAAAGCGACTATAATGGTTTCTCAGGCAATTGAAAAAGGTGATATTAATGCTATTAACTATTTTGTTGCCACCAAATATGTGGAAGCATTGAAAGAAATTGGCAGTGCAGAAAATCAAAAACTGGTCTTTATGCCATTGGAAGCTTCAGGGGTGATAGGTGCTATTGGTGGTATCAGTGAATTAGTAAAAGAAGTGAATAAAAAGAATAATTCAGACTAATTAGTGTCTATCCATTAATAGCTTTTTTGTGCGAATAAATTCGCCCCTACCAAAATAATTATTCAATTATTCAGTAGGTTACAAATACTAAAATTGTAGGGGCGAATTTATTCGCCTATTTATGGATGGGCACTGATTAAGGGCAGTCTGCAAGGGGAGTTAGAGTGGAATCATTGTTTATGCACCTGGAGTTTTGGCACTGGCTGACATTTGCTGTGATACTGATTATTTTAGAAATATTTAGTCCGGGTGTATTTTTTCTCTGGCTGGGAGTCGCTGCAGCCTGTGTGGGACTTGTACTGTATCTGCGTCCTGAGCTGAGCTGGCAGACCCAGTTGCTTGTGTATGCTGTCTTATCGGTTGCAAGCATTGTTTCCTGGCGCATCTATCGTACTTTTTTCCCTCCGGAAGAACCTGAGGTTGCCAATTTAAACCGCAGAGCTGAACAATATGTCGGCCGAACCTTCACTCTGATTGAACCCATTGTCAATGGTGTCGGCAAGATTAAAGTGGATGATTCAACCTGGCGTGTACATGGTGAAGATGCGCCGCTTAACTCACAGGTTAGAGTAACCGGAGTCGATGGTATTGTTTTTGAAGTTGAGCTGCTGCATTAACTGGGCTCACACATTAAGCCCGGGCAACATTCACCAGATTGGCAAAATCAAAGACAGGAACCGCATTGTTCTGAAATTCCACCATGCCCACCAGCCCCTTTGCCTGTGACGGCATATTCATTATATAGTCTGTTTAAAAATAACGGATAATTAAAAAAAAACTTTAATATTTAGGTCAATTTTTATTGAATTTGAATAAATTCTGATTTATAGCAAACATTCCGCTATAATGCGCTTTTTCTTTTAGTTCCTTAAGCGATGTTTTTATTCGTACTAAGAAACTTATCCAGCTCGTCTGGGTTAAGCTAAATGTATTCACTATTTGTCAGAGATGCCGTCAGAAATGTCGTCAGAGATGAATCCTGGTTTATTTGGCTTGATATTTTCTTTATTAACTATAGCTTATTTTTGGACTTTCACAGTGAAAGATATTAGTAAAATCAGAAACATCGCCATCATCGCACACGTTGACCATGGCAAAACTACGCTCGTAGACGAGCTTCTCAAACAATCAGGTACTTTTGATGAGCGCGAGGAAGTATCCGAGCGGATGATGGATTCCAATGATCTGGAAAAAGAGCGTGGCATCACGATTTTATCCAAAAATACCGCCATTGAATGGAATGACTACCACATTAATATTGTCGATACACCGGGACACGCCGATTTTGGTGGTGAAGTGGAACGCGTACTTTCCATGGTTGACTGTGTTTGTCTGCTGGTTGATGCCGTTGAAGGTCCTATGCCGCAAACCCGTTTTGTGACTCAAAAAGCCTTTGAACTGGGCTTAAATCCCATTGTTGTGGTGAACAAAATTGACCGTGACGGCGGCCGGCCTGACTGGGTGATTGATCAGACTTTTGATTTATTTGATCGCCTGGGCGGTACTGATGATCAGCTGGATTTTCCCATCGTTTATGCTTCTGCCATCAATGGCTATGCTTCTTTAGAAGATGATGTGCGTGAAGGTGATATGACACCTTTATTTGAAACCATTGTTGAAAAAGTCTCACCGCCTGATGTTGATATTGAAGCCCCGTTCCAGATGCAGGTGATCAGCCTGGACTACAATAGTTATATGGGTGTTATTGGTATCGGCCGTATTAAGCAGGGTACCATTAAGGCCAATACCCCAGTGGTTATTATTGACCATGAAGGCAAAGAACGTAAAGGCCGTATGCTGAAACTATTCGGCTTTAAAGGTCTGGAGAGAATTGAAGTGCCGGAAGCTCAGGCGGGTGATATTATTGCTTTCTGTGGTATTGAGGGTCTTAATATTTCGGATACTTTATGTGATCCAAATGCTGTCGAAGCCCTGCCGCCGTTGAAGGTTGACGAGCCGACCGTGACGATGACTTTCCAGGTCAACAACTCACCTTTTGCGGGTCGTGAAGGTAAATTTGTGACCTCTCGTCAGATTAAAGATCGTCTGGAAAAAGAATTGCTGCATAATGTTGCACTGCGAGTCGAGCTGACAGAAGATCCGGATAAATTTAAAGTTTCAGGTCGTGGAGAACTGCACCTGGGTATTCTGATTGAAAATATGCGCCGTGAAGGTTTTGAACTGGGTGTTTCCAGACCGGAAGTGATCACCAAAGAAGTTGATGGTGTGATGAGTGAGCCATTTGAAGAAGTGATGCTGGATGTTGAAGATCAACATCAGGGCAGCATCATGGAAAAAATGGGTGAAGTAAAAGGC
>DAOVUK010000300.1 GCA_030632625.1 Gammaproteobacteria bacterium | reverse complement strand
TAATTCAACTTTTTTTAAATCTCGAAACAGACTGCTTCGTGGTCTGTCTGGAATTTCATGACGGATTTGCTTCAGTGACATGACTTTTTTTGACTGGAGCAGCTTGCGGATCAGGTTGGGATAAGATGGTTTCATGTTTTTGAGACTATTATGTATATTTATTAAATTATATGCACAATAGTCTCACTATTGGCAATAAAAGTCTACCTTTTATCTCTGTAAGTTATTGTTTTTTATATTTGAGGAGGATTTTTAAAGAAAAAAGTGGGACTATTGTGGTGCGATAAATTTAAAAAAATGTTATATTTCAGTTAGATAGACGAAATCCAACCGTCAATTGTTTTCATAGGCCCCTACAGAGAAAACACAAAGCTATTCAATAGTTTATGAATTCACAATTGTAGGGGCACTCTTTACTACAAGAGTATTCGCCTTATTTATGGATGAACACTAACTAATGGCTTTTTGTGCTGCTATCTGGAAAACTATTTTATGAGTGAAATGTTATGCAGGAAATGAGTAGTCTGAATCAGTTTTTTTCTGAAATTGCCTGTCAGTTTCAATGTTACAATATAGGCCGCCGGATTCATCTTGTTGACCCGCAGACATTCATTGCTTTTGAAAATACCGATACCCCCTGGAAAACCCCTTTTTTACAGCATGCCTGGCTCGCGCTCACTTTTTGGAAAGACAAGAGGTGGAAAGACAAGAGGTGGAAGGACAAGAGCTGGAAAGACAAGAGCTGGAAGGATAATAGCAATGACCAACATCATGTCTGGTTCCTGAAACTGCCTCTGGATGAACAGGCTAAATTAAATCTGGCTGCTCGTGATGATTTCCTGCGCCGTTTGTTTGCAGTTCTGCAAGATTACCTGACAAATTCTCAGGACAACAATCCAGCGGATAAGCTGCATTCGCTGGAAAATGCCATGCAGGACAATCCCTATGGCTTTCAGCCAAAACCAGAACAGCTGGCCAACTTCCATGCCATTGTTCATAAACAACTGTCACTGCCGGCGTCATCATATTATGCAGACACTCAGAATTATCTGGCAGGAAATAATGATTTTCAGCATTGGCAGGCGCTTGGCTTTCAGGGCTTTGCAGACATTGCCGCACGTCTTGATGAAACAGACCAGAACACTCAGACCAGAACCACCAATGAACAGCTCATTAATGAAGCTATTTCTCAGCTGCCTATGGAACCCTATCAGGTACTTGGCACCTGCCTGGAAAATCACCGGGTTTCACCGCAGACCACTGAGGCTATTTATAAGCGATTAATATCAGAACTGGAAAGAAATGATCATACAGCGGCTCTGAAACAGTTGTGTATTACATCAATACGGGCAAGCTCACAGGCAAGTGATCAACAATTGCAGGTTCAACTTCTGAGTGCAATCTTAAAATCAGTGGTCAAAACAGACATTGAAGTACTGGCCGTAATTTCCGGCCGCTGCTGGCAGTTAATCTCCCATGCGCAAATATTAAGCGTCTTTTTAGAAGTACTGGCTGTTGCCAATATTCAGCATCAGGGTGCATTTAAAGCAATATTATCCGACTTAATGTTTATACCGGGCATGCGTGATACTATCTTACAGGCATTTCGTTCACCCAATCGTTCTGAACTACTGGCGCAGACTATTGGTGACTTTTTTAAAACAATATAAATTGGGTGTAGTTCTTTTGCTACGATATTCGAAAATAACAACTTTAGGCGAATCCCTTTATGGGTCACTCAGTGATTGTCGCCCCTACATGACCGAATTCCGTAGTGTAGGGGCGAATTTATTCGCCTAATATTGTAGAACTGTCAGCGTCGTAACAAAGGAACTACACCCATATGAATTCAGCTCTGTGTAAATCGGGGCAACTGACAAGGCAATCTATGACAAAAAATACCGACACTGTTCAGGATTATTCCAGACTGGATCCTGATACCGTTATCAATGCAGTAGAGAGTAAAGGCTTTTTATCCGATGCCAGAATACTTGCTTTAAACAGCTATGAAAACAGAGTCTATCAAATCGGCATTGAAGATGAACAGCCCATTATTGCCAAGTTTTATCGTCCCGGTCGCTGGTCTGATGAACAGATTTTAGAGGAACATACTTTTTCCAGTGAATTGCATGCACTGGAAATTCCGGCAATTCCTCCGCTTTACCTGCCTGAACAGTCAGCATCAGAGCATACATTAGAACAGGTATCTGAGAAACAAAGTCTGTTTGATTATAAAGGTTATCGTTTTGCTCTCTATCAGCGTCGAGGCGGTCGCGCCCCGGAACTAACCGACCTGGATCAGCTCCATCGGCTGGGTAAACTGATGGGACGCATCCATGCGATTGGCAAGATTTCAAAATTTCAACACCGGCCGACCCTCACCATTGAGTCTTTTATCAATCGACCGTTTGAATACATTTTACAACATGATTTTATGCCTGTTCTTTTTATTGACTCCTATAAAGCTATTGTTGCTGATATTCTGCATCATGTTGAGTCAAACTATCGGCAGTTTCCACCTGAATTAATCCGCCTGCACGGGGATTGTCATCCGGGAAATATTTTATGGACTGATAACGGGCCGCATTTTGTTGACTTTGATGACAGCCGCAGCGGTCCTGCAATTCAGGATCTCTGGATGCTGCTCTCGGGTGAAAGGCACGAGCAGGAACAGCAGTTAAGAGAAATTTTAGAGGGCTACGAGGAATTTTGTGACTTTGATCGAACAGAACTGAATCTTATTGAATCACTGCGAAGTATGAGAATCGTACACTATGCCGGCTGGTTAGCAAAACGCTGGGCAGATCCGGCATTTCCCAGAGCCTTCCCCTGGTTTAATACTGAACAATTCTGGGGAGAACATATCTTACAATTAAAAGAGCAGCTGGCTATTTTGCAGGAGCCTCCCCTGCAGATATATCCCTGATCCCAACGAGCTCGGACTTTTGTGATGAACCCTGTTTATGACTCTATTTTATAGGCATCCATATCGATACTTTCAAATTTTAGCCCGCTTAAACTGATATAACCCTTATAGCGAGTATTACCATCACTGCTGAATTCGAATTCATAAACACGACAAAACTGCATATAGCCATGCGGATGTCGACATAAACGCAACTTGATGACATCCAGAGTGTCATCTAAAAATTGCAGTCCCAGTCTGGCACAAGCGGCTTTTGCCTGTGCATATGCGACCTCATAAGCACTCACAGAATTCCACCAGTGCCAGATTAACCCTATAATTGTAAAAAAAACGATATAATTTATCATTAATATTCTATTAAATCCTGAAAACCTTAATATTTCCCTTGCAACATTGAGTTGCTCAGGCTATTCTATGCCATGATAAATCATTTTAAAAGAAAAGGGATCGTTATGTCTATGAAAAAGCTATTTGCTATGTCAGCTATTGGTTTAGCTATGGGTATTGTATCAGCTTCAGCCACTGCTGAGGGTGATGGTTTTGTTAAAGATTACGTCACCAATCCTTATGGTGAAGTATGGAAGAACAGTTACGGCGAATGCTGGCGTGATCGTTTTGCAGAAACTGATGTAAGACTGGAAGAATGCGGCTACGAGAAAAAAATGGGTGTTGCTGAAGTTATCGTCACTGACGGTGTTAAAGAAGTCGTCATGACTGACAACCCACCTGCATGTCCTGAAGTCATCGTATTAAAAAATCTGCATTTCAATTTTGACAGCACTTCAATTCATGAAGACGATAAAGAGAAACTGGCAGTGGCCAGAGATTTCATTCGTGCAGAAGTTCCAGCAGGTTGTACTACAACAAAAGATGTTTCTGTTACCGGACACACTGACAGCACTGGACCTGAAGCATACAATGAAGGTCTTTCTATGAGACGTGCTGAAGCCGTTATTGACTACCTGAAATCTATCGGCACTAAAGTCAATATGATTGCAGACGGTAAAGGCGAAAGCGATCCTATCGCTGATAACTCAACTAAAGAAGGTCGTGCTGAGAACCGTCGCGTTGTTATTGATTTAGATACTTCAAACTAGGTCATATCGACTTTATTTGTTTTTATTTCTATATCAATAGAAAATAAAAAAGCTGCAACAGGAAATCCTGTTGCAGCTTTTTTTTTGGCTCTTCACAGAAATGCGTACTTTTCCAAATTGTAGCGACAAGGCATGCCTTTGTCTCTACGGTCACGTAACGACCGGGTGGTAAGCATACGTAGAGACGTTGCATGCAACGTCTCTACCCTATCTATGAATGGCTGAATTCACCGGGTGAATACAAAAAGTACGCAATAATGTGAAGAACCTTTTTTTTGACTCATTGGAAATAGTCCTGAATCTTCTATAATGATAGCCATTACAGCTGCCAATAAAAGTCTGACTGAACAGGCACAGACTATTGCAAAGCAGTGGGACTTTTATTTTTCAGAGACGCCTCAGGATCAGTTTTTTCTGCAACTGACTCCCCAACACCTGCAGTTAATTCAAGCAGACAAACATTCACCCGGCCCTATTTATATTGATTTCTCCAGCGGTCAAATTGCTCATAGAAGGATTTTTGGCGGGGGCAAAGGCCAGACAATTGCTAAAGCCGTTGGTTTGCATAAAGATCCAGCGCCGCTGATTCTGGATGCCACCGCAGGCATGGGCAAAGATGCCTTTGTGTTTGCTTCTCTGGGAGCAGAGGTCATTTTAACAGAACGTTCTCCTATTTCTGCCGCCTTATTAAGCGATGCCCTGCACAGAGCATCAACGGATGAGACAATATCTGACATCGTAAAACGGATGAGTTTTATTTTTGCTGATGCCCGGGAATTGCTTGCTGCTGAGATTAATAATTCATCCGCAAATGACGCTCCGCTGCCACTTAATAAGT
>DAOVUK010000076.1 GCA_030632625.1 Gammaproteobacteria bacterium | reverse complement strand
TTTAATGGGGCCGCTGCTAATTCTATTCTTTTCAGTCTTGCTGGGCTGGTTTCCGGTGAGTGGTAGAAGCGGACTGGGTTCACTGATTTTGCCGGCACTGACTCTGGGGACTGCATTGGCTGCTGTTTTGTCCCGTATGATCCGGGCCTCATTACTGGAAGTCTTAAATGAAGATTATATTCGTACGGCAAAAGCCAAAGGTCTGAGCAAGGCACGTATTATCGGTCTGCATGCTTTGCGCAATGCCATGCTGCCGGTGATCACTCTGATTGGCTTACAAATTGGTGCGCTTCTGGCGGGTGCGGTGATCACTGAAATTGTTTTTTCATGGCCAGGTCTTGGACAATTGACCATTGAATCCATTCAAAAGAGAGATTATCCCGTCGTTCAGGCTTGTATCTTGCTGATCAGCACCACCTATGTGGTGGTCAATACTCTGACTGATATTGTTTATGGTTTGCTCGATCCCAGAATCAGGCTGGAATAGAAAATATGAAAGCTGGAATTAAATCTATAGACAGAATAAATCGTGTGTCCTCCCGTTTTTCTATGAAAGTCTATTTTTCTGTATTGATTTTAGGCCTTTGGCTGTTAATGGTATTATCGGTGCCGTTTATGGACTTACACCCCAACGATATTGTTCTTGAGAAAATACTGCATACCGGGGATCAGCAAAGTTTTATGGGGTATGACGATTTAGGGCGATCTTTATTTGATCGTCTGATGGTTGGTGCATATACTTCGTTTATGGTCACCTTTGGGGTGATATTTATTTCCCTGTTGGCAGGTACGGGCATTGGTGTGATCAGTGGCTATGCCGGCGGGCACTGGGATCACTTTATTGTCAGAGTAATTGATGTTTTTATGGCATTTCCGGGGATTTTGCTGGCCATTGCGCTTGCAGGGCTTATGGGGCCTGGGATCACCAATGTGATTATTGCCCTGAGTATTGTCAGCTGGGTGGGATATGCGCGTCTTTCCCGAGCACAGGTTATGGCAATTAAACAAAGAGAGCATGTGCAATCAGCAAAAGCTTTGGGGGCATCCCATACGCGGATTATTGTCTTACATATACTGCCTTTGATTGTGGCGCCATTATTAATTGAATTTACCTTTGGTATTGCCAGTGTGGTGATCGCCGAAGCGGGGCTGTCATTTTTAGGGCTGGGTGTGCAGGCACCTGAAGCATCCTGGGGCAGCATGATTCGGGATGGTACCCAATACCTGCTCATGGCACCTCATATGGTATTAGTGCCTGGTATTGCTCTGATGCTGGTGGTACTGGCGGTTAATATGTTGGGTGATGCAGTGCGTGATAAACTGGATGTTAAGGGTAACTAATGAGTTTGAGGAAATAATATGACGCTGGGTCCCGTTATGGTGGATATTGCAGGGCAGGAACTGACTGCGGATGATAAAGCATTACTGTCCGAACCCCAGGTGGGGGGAGTCATTCTTTTTAGTCGAAATTATCACTCACTGGAGCAACTGGAACAACTGATCAAATTGATTCAGGCCATTAAAAAACCGCGGCTGTTAATTGCAGTTGATCAGGAAGGTGGTCGTGTTCAGCGTTTTAAAGATGGTTTTACAATTTTACCGGCCATGCGGCGGTTTGGCGAAATCTATGATGCTGATCAAAAAATGGCGCTGGAACTGGCACAGCAATGCGGCTGGTTAATGGCCAGTGAAGTGTGTTCAACCGGCATTGATATTAGTTTCGCACCGGTACTGGATATTGATAAGGGTATCAGTACAGTAATAGGTGACCGAGCATTTCATAGTGATCCTTTTGTGGTCGGTAAAATTGCCCAGGCTTTTATTGTTGGTATGCATGAAGCCGGTATGCTGGCCACAGGCAAGCATTTTCCCGGACATGGTTCAATTGCAGCGGATTCACATACCGCTATGCCGATTGATGAGCGTCCTATGCGTGAAATTGAAATGGATGATCTCAAACCCTTTCAGTTTATGATTGATGCGGGTATCAATGCCCTGATGATGGCTCATGTGATTTATTCACGAGTCGATCCGCAACCTGCAGGCTTTTCAAGTTTCTGGATGAAAACAATTTTACGTGACAAAATGCATTTTCAGGGGGCAATTTTTAGTGATGATTTATCCATGGAGGGGGCAGTGATTGCCGGTGATTATTGCCGCAGAGCGAGGATATCATTAGACACAGGCTGTGATATGATTCTGGTGTGTAATAATCGTGCAGCAGCCTGGGATGTGGTTAAAAGTCTTAAAGGCTATGATAGCCCGGCATCCAGCCTGCGTCTGGCTCACCTGCACCATAAGCACCCGATTACCCGTGAAGCTCTGGTGATGGAACCTCGCTGGAAAGAAGCAAAAGCATTGCTGGACAAATATGTTGAAGAGCCTTCACTAAACTTGTTGGATCCAACAAATTATACAAGCTAATTACTTATGTTAATTTTATAAAAAAGGTAGATTTTATGGACTCAGCTGAGTTTGAGTTAAAACAATGGCTGCTGCAGCTGGATTTTCTGCGGGGTGACGGGCTGTGGATCAGCGAAGCTTTCTTAATTATCTTAATTGCAGTGATATTTAACTTTATCCAGAAACGGATGATCAATAAACTTCATGCCAAGTTAGAAACAACAGAAAATCCCTGGGATGAAGCGCTGGTTGAATCGTTGGCTAAACCAATTTCTGCCTTTATCTGGCTTTGGGGCATCACCATTGCCGGCAATGTCATTGCTGATGCCAATAATGTTTCTGTGTTTGATAAGCTGGTGGAGCCAGTTCGGGATACCGGTATTGTTGTTATTTTCACCTGGTTTATCCTGCGCCTCATTGTTCGAATTGAGCATAATGTCATCAAAATTGGTCGTGATAAAGAAGACAATTATGATGTCACCACAGTTCAGGCCATCACCAAGCTTATCAGAGTTTCGGTTTTTATTACCGGGGCATTAATACTGATGCAGCAGCTGGGTGTCAGTGTTTCCGGCGTGCTGGCATTTGGTGGTATCGGCGGCATGGCCATTGGTTTTGCTGCCAAGGATCTGCTGTCAAACTTTTTTGGTGGTTTGATGCTTTATCTTGACCGGCCTTTTGCTGTGGGTGACTGGATACGTTCTCCCGATAGAAATATTGAGGGTACGGTGGAAAGTATTGGCTGGCGCTTAACGCTTATTCGCACTTTTAATAAGCGTCCGCTGTATGTGCCTAATTCCACTTTTGCCAGTATTTCAGTGGAAAATCCATCGCGTATGTCACATCGCCGGATTAAAGAAACCATTGGTGTGCGTTATGATGACAGTGATAAGTTGAATGGCATTTTAAATGAAGTTCGTGATATGCTGAGCAATCATAATGAAATTGATACATCACAAACTCTTATGGTCAATTTAAATGAGTTTGCACCTTCATCCCTGGATTTTTTCATCTATACTTTTACCAAAACAACGAATTGGGTAAAATATCACAAGGTGAAACAGGATGTTTTATTTCAAATATTACAAATTATCGATAAACATGGTGCTGAAGTGGCCTTTCCCACATCTACTTTGCATTTAAATGGCGAAATTAATCAACCCGAGCTCTATCAGGCAGAGCTTGCTCAATCAAACCGGAGAGGATAATGGCTGATAAATTATTAATAATAATGCTCAATACCGATCCCAATAATGGTGCTGAACTGGGTGCCCCCTTTTTTCAGGCCACTGTTGCCGCAGCAATGGAATATGATGTTGAAGTGATATTAACCGGGCGTTCAGGTGAACTGGCGGTACGCGGTGTGGCAGAGAATCTGTTTATAAAACCTGACAGTAAACAAACGGTTTATGACTATATTCATGAAGCCTATGAAGCAGGTGTTAAATTTAAGGTTTGCACACCGACACTGGATCTCTGGGGTGATGACTTAATTCCTGAAGTCACTGAAACGATTGGTGCGGCTTATGTCATTTCAGAAGCAATGGATGATAATACCGTCACTTTTACCTATTAGGGCAGCCGCATAGGGGCCTCTCCAGCAAGTTGTAAAAAACCATATATGTCAGAATTAAATCAATTATTTACTGAGTGCGAACAAGTTAGAAAAGAAGCTGATTGTTTGTTCAGCAAAGCTGAAGTATCGGCCGCAATTGCAAAACTGGCAGACACAATCAGCGAACAATTATCCGGCAGCAATCCTATTGTTATCGGCATAATGAATGGCGGACTGATCCCCCTGGGCCTGTTAGTGTCGGAGCTGGATTTTTCAATACAGATAGATTATCTGCACGCGACCCGCTATCGGGACAAAACCACAGGCGGTGAATTGCAATGGCTGGCAGTACCTAAAATCCCTATCCAGGGGCGAACGATATTATTAGTCGATGATATTCATGATGAAGGTATCACTCTTGAGGCGATAAAAATTTTCTGTCAGCAGCAAGGCGCAGAAAAGATCTACACGGCGGTACTGGTTAATAAAGTTCACGATAGAAAAAACAACAGCAGTGCTGATTTTATTGCACTGGAAGTACCTGACCGCTATGTTTTTGGTTTTGGTATGGATTATAAGGGCATGTTAAGAAATGCACCAGGGATCTATGCGGTAAAAGGCATGTAAATGACTGAAAAAAATAAACAGATCGCGATCATCGGCGGAACAGGGCTAACCTCATTAAAAAATCTTGAAATTGATCGCCGTGAAACTGTGATGACACCCTATGGCGAACCATCATCACCCTTTGCATATGGTCATATTACTTGCTCAACGGCTCCTGGTTCAATAGAGAAGGGTTCTCAAGCGACAGCTCAAGCTGCATCAATTCATACCTCAAAGACGGTTTTTCTTGCCCGACATGGCCATGCTCATAATTTACCGCCTCATATGGTCAATTATCGCGCTAATTTATGGGCGCTGAAAAAACTCGGAGTGACTGCTGTTATTGCGGTCAACGCGGTGGGTGGTATTCGCGATGATATGGCACCCGGAAGTCTGGTTATTCCGGATCAGATCATTGACTATACCAGCGGACGAATTAACACTTTTTTTGAAAAAAACCTCAGTCATGTCACTCATATCGATTTTTCATACCCTTATAGCAGACAATTAAGCCAGCTCATTTTAAACTCTGCTGAAAATATAAATATTGATATTATTAATGGCGGAACCTATGCTGCAACACAAGGTCCAAGACTTGAAACTGCGGCTGAAATTCAGCGACTGAAAAGAGATGGCTGTGATATCGTGGGTATGACAGGCATGCCTGAGGCTGCTTTAGCAAGAGAGCTGGAAATTGATTATGCCTCAATCTGTGTGAATGCAAACTGGGCTGCAGGTTTAAGTGATGAACTGATCACCATGGCAGCAATAGAAAAAAATCTTGACGCTGGTCTGGAAAAAGTACGCCGCTTAATTGCGGACGTAATTAATCATTTTAACTAGTTTTCAGGCTCTTTGCTTATACCTATTTGTTAACCGTGAAGGGTGTCACGTAAACGAGCATTCCAAAGACGGGGTTATCAATGTAGTGTAATTCACGGCTGCGCATTTTACGATTTTGTTTGAATTGATAAACCTTGTTGACACATTGACTGCTGTCTGTTTCCCTGCTGGAAAATGTATTATCATTTTGCATTCCAGCCTGTATTTCCAATTTTGAAACCCCGCTTTCCAACTGCTCATCTAAAGCCTTATCGTCTGCCTGTTGACTCTGCTCATTGCTGTAATCACATTGCGAAGCCTGAAGATTGACCTCCATGTGCAGGTATCGGGAAACATATAATTTAAGCTCACCACCTGGTATCAGGCTGTCAGAAAACTGATTTGCAGTGATTCGAACCGGCAGTGCCTGTCTTTTAGATAAAGACCGCTGAGTCCAGCCAAAGTGGGCTAATAACTTATAATCAGGTGAGTAACGAAGATGGGCGGCAGAATCTGATAACTTATAATTTTCAGCGGATGTTCTGGCAATACCATTTCTCAAAGGCAGAAAATGTCTATTCTGCATGTCATATTCAGCTAAAGCCGGACTATCATCAGTCAGAACATTGTTCGAACGATTGTCAGTGAGTTCATTGCTGCCGGTTACATTATTACCAAAATCATCATCGAAGATGTCTGGCCTGTGCCAGAATTCATCAAGTTTTCCCTGCTCATTTAAGTGCTGAAACAGAACAACCTCAACAATATAGTACTGTTTTTTTACAGGTTTGCCTGGTTCAGCATCAGCTTGTTCTGCTGCCGTTGCCTGTAAAGAAGAGAAAGAGAAACCGGTAAAAAGCAGTAGAAAAAAATAAAGACCTGTTCTGGAAATGATGTTCATATTTGATGTTCTCGATTTAGAAGCGATATATTATGCAAAATAGGGTAGCGGAAAGCTATACTATAATGAGTGATTTTGTAAAAAAATTGGATAAATCAATGACTGTTCTCAAAATTGTAAAAATGGGTGATCCTGTATTGTCTGTTAAATCTGTACCGGTGACTGATTTTAATGATGATAAATTGCAGCAGCGTATTTCTGATATGGTTGATACCATGAGACACTACCAGGGAGTGGGTCTGGTAGCACCGCAGACAGGCCTGTCACAACAGATAGTTGTTCTGGAAGTCGCCCGGAATACTCGCTACCCAGAAGCAGAATCCATTGCGCTGGATATACTTATTAACCCCCAAATTACAGCTTACTCTGAAGAGACAGAAGCAGCCTGGGAAGGCTGTCTGAGCTTACCGGGCCTGAGAGGGCGTATCACACGTTCAACCGGCATTAGCTATCAGGCGTTCAATGCCGCAGGCGAACCAGTAACAGAGACCGTATATGGTTTTCATGCACGCATCATCCAGCATGAAATTGATCATCTCAATGGCATTTTATACCCGCAGAGACTGGATAATCTCCTGGAATTTGGCTTTGAAGACAGCCTGCCGGCTTTTCAGAATTTGGATAAAGATTCTAATATCTGATTGGTAAATGAAGTTCTGAGATAAAAACCACGGGGAAGGGTTTGTTTCCTCATGCCGTCCTGTCCGATTCCAGTAGTAACAACTGAGGCATTGGCTGCTTTGGGGCGAATTTGCAGAAATTCACCCAGATGAGCCGTAATGCTTTCAACCTGACCCAGACTAATCAGTTCCATGAATTCTTCCCAGTCATTTCTTAAGTTATCCATTTGCTCTTCTGAGGGTGACCAGATAAATCCCCGGCCAACCTTGCGTTCACCAATTGGAATTTCCGGAGCCGCTTCAATGGGTAACCAGAGTACTCGTGATAACTTACGGCAAACACAGGAGTTTTCCCAGGACAGGCCGATATTATCGAGCAGAGGTACTATGCAGACATAAGTGGTTTCCTTAGCCTTATGTTTTGCTGTAAGAGGAATGGTTTTTAATTCAATGCCAAGATTTTGAAAATCCGGTTCTGACAGGTTTCCGGCTGAAGCGCCCAGATGAACCTCAAGTAACTGACCTATCCAGCCTTTATCATGTTTAAGGTTCTCTGGTACAGGCCAGTGGATTTCATTGGCGAGTTGTGACAATTTTTTTCCGGCAAGTTCAATAACCCGTCTTTCAAGTTCACTTTCTGATTCTGGTTTACTGAATTTCGGCATTGCTAGTTAAAACATTCAAACTGATTTGATTAATAAAAAAACAAAGCCTGCAACCAGCAGGAGAGGTATCAACACAGCAACGAAATCATTACCCGATGCTTTTGGACTGTTTTTGATCATGTCTTTGGCTCTTGGTAATAAATAAACCAACATTAAAACGATTAATAATGCGGAAGAAATTTTCATCCAATCCATAATAAATTGCTCCGTGTGTAAAGAGATTATGCGTTAAGAGAATAGGGACACGATTAAAAGCGGGGAAGAAATATTAAATGACTCTGCAATTTGAGTTCAAGACTGATAACTTTAGCTCAAGGCTGATAATTTTACTTCAAAGCGAAATAATGGAAAATAAAACCCCGGTTCTCATTCAGGAAAACAACAACAAGGGGTCTTATTAAATTGACAAATTAATCGTCAGACATAACGCCTAACAGTATCAGTAGATGAACAAAGATGTTATATAAGCTTAGATACAGGCCGACAGTTGCCATTATATAGTTTTTTTCACCGCCATTTATGATGCGGCTGGTATCATACAGAATGAAACCACTCATGATAAGGATAACAATTGCAGAAACTGCCAGAGACAAGGCCGGGATCTGCATGAAGATATTAGCCAGTGAAGCAATCAGTACTAATACCATACCCACTACAAGCATGCCGCCCATAAAGCTGAAGTCACGTTTAGTTGTTAAAGCATAACCGGAAAGTGCCAGGAAAATAACACCGGTACCGCCTAAAGAAGTCATAATCAACTGACCACCGTTAGACATTTGCAGGTAGTTGTTCAGTATGGGACCCAGACCTAAACCAAGCAGGCCGGTGATAGCAAAAACAACACCTATACCAGCTGCGCTATTTGCTGTACGTGGTAGAACCAGCCAGATAAGTCCCAGTGCACCAAAGGTTGCCACTAAAGGCATAAATCCAGGCATTTCCATCTGCATGGAGATGTATGCTGTAAACGCACTAAAAAGTAAGGTTACAGAAAGTAAAGCATAAGTATTTTTAAGTACTTTGTTAGTTTCTAGAACAGCTGATTGCGATTGTGCAAGCTCTACTGGTCGATTCATTAGTTATTTGTCTCCGTTTTAAGACTTAAAATTAATTATGTAAGAAAATATTAGAGTGAATACTTCTTTATGCTCGTAATATGCTATCTATGACAGTATAAATCAAGGAAAATTCATTTTTTTTACAATTTGGCTGGCATTCATTGAAAAGGTTGTTTATAATCGCCTCACTTTTTCGACGGTGGGCTGGCTGAGCGGCTGAAAGCACTGGTCTTGAAAACCAGCAAGGTGTTAAAACCTTCGGGGGTTCAAATCCCTCGCCCATCGCCAATTCTAAAAAGTAAGCAACTTCCATTTCCTGGAAGAGTTCATTTCCAAAACACTTTATACCCAAATCAATATCACACAAGTGTATAAAAATACATTTAATATTGGGGTTTTTTCCTGTAGCATCTTCTCTCTAAACAAGTTAAACTTTCCTTTTATGCGGATGGGGTTTTATATTGTATTAACGGTAATTCCATCCTAGAATGAAAGTAGCAGGCAACACACAAAAAATGCCTGGAGGATTTCAGTGATAAAAGTTTTACTAGTTGATGATCATGAACTGGTCAGAACAGGGATAAGGCGTTTGATTGATGATATCAAAGGCCTTGAAGTAGTCGGTGAAGTTGAAACGGGAGAGGCCGCAATTGACTTTGCTCATAATGAACACATAGATGTGGTGTTAATGGATCTCAATATGCCCGGCATTGGCGGCATGGAAGCGACCCGTCGATTGATTGCCAAAGATAAACATCTGAAGATCATTGTTGTTACCGTTCATGATAGTGAACCCTTCCCACAGCAACTATTTAAAGCTGGAGCGATGGGTTATTTGACCAAGGGCTGTAATATTGAAGAAATTGTTCACGCCGTAAAAGAAGTTTTTTATGGCAGACGCTATGTGAGTGTTGATATTGCTCAAAAAATGGCAATGAACATCCAGCCTGAAAATGAAAATCCCTTTGACAAATTGTCACAACGGGAAATGCAGGTCATGATGATGAGTATGCAGGGTATGAAAGGGCAAAAAATTTCAGAACAACTGAATCTGAGTCCAAAAACCATCAGCACCTATCGATATCGTCTATTTGACAAACTCAGAGTTTCTAATGATGTTGAATTAACGCGACTGGCAATGCAATATGGGTTGATTGATGACACCATTTAAAAAAATCACTGTTCCAAGCTATAAAAGTTTTTAAATTATTTTGTGAATCATCTAGTAAACCTTCTCTAAG
>DAOVUK010000457.1 GCA_030632625.1 Gammaproteobacteria bacterium | reverse complement strand
TAGCGGCCATCGCCGGCAGATACAATTAATCGGCAAACTCATGCGTCATACCGATGCGGATGCCATACGCCTCAAACTTGAGCGATACCACAATACTGCAGTCGAAGCCAATACACACTTTCATATACTGGAAAAATGGCGTGACCGTATACTGGCAGAAGGTGATTCTGCCATTAATGAATTAGTCTCCGCATACCCTGAGTTTGAACGCTCCAGACTAAGACAATTATTGAGAAATGCAAAAAGAGAGGCTGAAAAAAACAAACCGCCTAAAAGTGCCCGGCAGTTGTTTCAATATATCAAAGAGATCATTCCCGAACGGGAATCCTAGGAGCCCTTATTTTACTAACTGGCAGGGTAATTTTATATGTTCCAGTACCGGGAAATTTTTTCGAATTTTCTGCACATGTCCGGCATCAATATCAGCAAGGGCAAAACCAGAGCCGCTGGCCAGACGGTCAATAATACCGCCCCATGGGTCAATAATCATACTGTCACCATAAGTTTCACGTCCGTTCACATGATAGCCGCCTTGTGCAGATGAGACCACAAAACATAAATTTTCAATTGCTCTGGCGCGATTAAGCACTTCCCAGTGAGCCTTGCCTGTGGTTGCCGTAAAAGAAGAGACCAGACACAAAATCTCCATACCCTGGCTGACCATATCGCGAAATAATTCTGGAAAACGCAGGTCGTAGCAGATGGCCATTCCTAACTTACCAAACGGGGTGTCAACAACGACCACTGTATCCCCTGCTTCAGTAAAGGCTGATTCATTATACGAACCACCCTGATCACCCAAATCCACATCAAAAAGATGAATTTTATCGTAACGGGCAACCACTTCACCCTGATCATTGACCAGCAGACAGGCAGATAGAATTTTGTTATTTTGTTCTGCATCAGCAGCATTATCTGATTTTTGAGGTGCTTTTAAGGGTATTGTCCCGCCAACAAGCCAGATTTTCTCTTCTTTTGCAACGGAGGATAAAAATGCCTGAATCTGTCCTCTGGACTGCTCATCTTTTTCATTATCAGTATGATAGTCTTCTGCAATATCCAGAATATCAGACTCTGACATCCCCATATGAGCAAAATTTTCCGGTAAAACAAGCAGTTCTGCGCCCTGTTTTACTGCATCCGAGATAAGTCGTCTTGCTTCACTTAAATTTGCACTGACATTAGGCCCTGAAGCCATCTGAATTGCTGCTACTTTTGCCATTTTTCCTCTAACTGCTTTTTTAGACATAAACCCTTACATTCTCAATGATTAGCAGTAAAATTTCAAGCACAGTTTTTGGTCAGTTTGTATGTTTGTATGTTTGTAAGTACAACTCACCAGCGTATATCAAAGACATAAAGTACTGCTTCTTTATCACTCACCACATAGAGACGATTTGACTCTGGATTAATTGCAATTCCTTCTGCCTTTTCAATTTCCCGATATTTACCCTTTTTCATATAAGCAAGCACAGCACTCTGCAGCACGGAATTTTTTTCCCTGTCATATAAAAATAATCTTCTGGCTTTATCACTAATGATCCAGAAGCAGTTACGGCTATGATCATAGCAGATGTCTGAAAAATCAATCTTTTCAGAATCCATACTGCTGTCAAGAAAACCATTATCACCATTTAAGACGCAGTGACTAAGAATCGATTGCAAATCGGGGGAAACTTCTATCAATAAACCGGGATGGCTTTCTTTTATAACAAAAAGAGTACCCTTTTCAGCATTCCAGCTTATACCTTCAAGTCCTTTATTGACCCTGTTGTCAGAAAAAAAATGGGCAATCGCGTCATAGCCTGACATCGTTGACAGGCGTTTTCTGTTGGTAACAGCTTGCCCATCAATTTCTATTTGAATGATCTCATTTTTACTTTCATTGACGGCAAACAGGTACTTACCAGTCGGTTCTAAAACAATACCTTCAAGTTCATTATGCGGAATTTTAAAACAACGTTTTTTCTTCAAATGGCCATCAAGACTTAATTTGAAAATTTTATTCGTATCATCACTGACAGTCCACAGCGCATTTCCCCCATGCGATAATGCCAGACCGGACGGTTCGGCCAACCCTTCTGCTGCGTCTTTTATTTTGAACGATTTCAAATAAGTCAAACTGAAGCTTTGTCTGTTATTGTCTAAAAAATCTGTCATTACTTATATTTCCATCGATAGTTTAATATGTCCATGGGCCTGCTACTTTCCATTTAATGGGTATATTTGAGGAATTCTTTAGTGCAGAAGCGACTGGTTCTAGAAAAGCCTTGATACCAACAATAACTTCGAAAAAATCATCAGGAGCATATTCTTGCCCCAAACGTTTGTGGAAAGCCTTCCATTGCCCTTGTTTGCTATTTACAAAATCATCTGTAAAGGCGGTGTCTACCTCCGGTATTTCAGTACCACGATGATCAAGCGTCAACCTCACTGCTTCAGCCAATTCAGCACCATTAAACTCAAACTGACGGGATAAAAGCCAGATATCATAAAAATCTTTCATGCGACTATTCAACTCACCCAACTTTATCATTGCCTCAAATTTTTCAGCTATCGCACTTTCACGGCTATAGCAAAGTAATCTGGGTGCAGGAGAATCTAAGATATTGGGCAATTCCATTTCAACAGGTTCAGGATGTATAATATCGCCAAAGCCCACATCAATTTGCATAGTGACACGAGCATTGCCCAGGTAACCAATGAATCGCACCCGTACACCTTCATAATCAGCGTCTTCTTTAATAATTTCACCTCTGATAGTCGCAGGATCAAATAGCAATCCATCATCAGTATCTATTGCAATAATATTGGCGATTTGATTGCAGATACTGCCAACCTCATTGCTCGTTATACCAAGCATATCGATATCCATGGTTGGTCGAATCACAGGTGACTTCCAGGCCCTCAGCATCAATGCACCCTTAAGAATAAACAGACCTGCATATTCTGACTGAGTTAAACGATAGAGAAAACGCTCCATCGCATAATACTGAAGTAACTCGGCAAAAGGTCGCTTATCGTG
>DAOVUK010000426.1 GCA_030632625.1 Gammaproteobacteria bacterium | reverse complement strand
TTTAGCTGGATAATCTGGGTAAAGATTTAATTTAATTAGGCGGGATATTTGCGGGATATAAGAACTTACCTCTTACATTATGTGGCGTAAATACTTATGTGGCGTAAAATCCTGTAATCCATTAGCTGTGCCAATTATCATCCAGGTTGCGCCACATAATTAATTGTTGAATCATGGTGTACCGACCCATTTAAAAAGGAGGTTTATCATGTTAGAAACACTATTTAAACGACCCAGTATATTGGCTCGTTATCAGAATGCACCGTACCTACATGAAAGAGAGAGTTATTTGTTAGAGTGCGCAGAGAATGGTTATTCCCAATCCATGTTACATAAAATAGCCTGGATACAGCTATCTGTCTCACATTGCATTGACCTAAGCAAGGGCAAAATAACAATAGAAAATATTGGACAGGCAGTTAATGAACGAATACGTTTTATTAATTTTCCGGCCAACAAACAGGAAAGCAAAAGTTCACATCAACTCTTTGTTCATATTGTCACACAGTGGTTAAATAGCCTTGGTTATCTTAAACAATCCTCTGAAGTTCAAACGCCCTTTGAAGGTTATATCACGGGTTTTATTCACTTTCTTAATGACCGTGGATTATCCCAGATCACTCAATCAACTCGAGTTGAACGTCTTCAATGGCTTTTTAACTATCTGTCTCCTGATCATTACTCATTGAGCACCATTTCCATTATTGATATTGATCGATTCATTGAAGCAAAATCCCATCAGGGTTGGCAAAGATCATCACTTGCCAGTCTGGCCAGTAGTTTGCGTAGCTTCTTTCGTTATGCTGAAACTAAAAAATGGTGCGCAGCCGGTATTGCTGATGCGATTGAAACACCCAGGATTTATACTCATGAAGACTTGCCTGAGGGACCCGAATGGGGAGATGTCCAGAAATTACTGGATAGTACCCGTGGCAACTCTCCAGCAAATATAAGAGATCATGCCATTTTATTATTGTTATCGGTTTACGGGTTTCGACGTGGTGAAGTCGCACAGTTAAAACTGAATGATATTGATTGGATACATGAACAGATTAGTATCTTTCACTCCAAACAGTATTATAGTCAAAATTATCCTTTGATTATTGAAGTTGGAGAAGCCATCCTGCGTTACCTGCGTGAAGTGCGACCTCACTGTCAACATCGTACATTATTTATGACATTATCAGCTCCTATTCGTCCCTTATCACCTGCAAGTATCTCGGCAGTTGCACGTGCACACCTAAAGGCTCAGGGAGTAAAGTTATCACATAATGGAGCGCATTGTCTCCGCCATGCCTGTGCAGGACATCTGCTTGCTTCTGGCTTTTCGTTAAAACAAATAGGCGATCAACTTGGCCATCGTTCTGTCAATTCCACTCTCAAGTATACCAAGATTGATTTGACTGGTTTAAGGCAGGTGGCAGAACTGGATTTGAGGAGGTTGCTATGAAATTACCAGAAGTGGTTTCCCTTTATATCTCTCACAAACGGGCTTTAGGTTATCGTTACAGAGCTGAAGCAGATATCTTTAAAGCTTTTTGTAAAGCAGTAGGAAATAAGTCAATTCATTCCATTAAGACAGAAATTATCATGGATTTTATCAAGGTTGATGGAGTGATCACCCCCTATGGTGTAAAAAAGTATCATGTGCTTTGTGGTTTTTACCGTTATTCTTTATCACGTGGGCTAGCAACCGTTTCACCTATGCCAGAGACCATTACAAAACCAAATGCTCCACTGTTTGTACCTTATATTTATTCTCATGAAGAGATAAAACGTCTGCTTGACGTTATTCCTGCCACCTGTACAAATCGTGTTCACATTGATGCGGAGGTTCTAAGAATTCTTATTCTTCTGCTTTATAGTACAGGCTTGCGCCTTGGTGAAGCATTGTCACTAACAATTAATGAGGTTTACTTGGAGGAGTCTTACCTACGCATTAATGATACAAAATTCTTTAAGACCCGTTTGGTGCCATTCGGTAAAGAGCTGACTCTATTGCTCACCACATACATGACTGAATATCGTAGAAAATATCTACCATCATCAGAAGCACCTTTTTTTTGCTTTCAAAATGGAGAACCGCTAAGTCAGTCAGCAACACGCAATGCCTTTCGACGTATGCGCCAACAAGCCAGAGTACAACGACAGGATAACTCATATTATCAGCCCAGACTTCATGATTTTCGTCACACAGCGGCAGTTCATCGCCTTATTGAATGGTATCGCAAAGGTAAAGATTTACAGATACTGCTACCTAAACTAGCCATTTATCTGGGGCATGTCAATCTCATATCAACACAACACTATTTATCAATGACGCCAGAGCTATTGCAGGAAGCCAGTCTGCGTTTTGAAAACTATGCATTGGAGGCTCATCATGACTAAGTCAAATGTTCTGGGTACCTGGATTAAGCGCTTTTTACTGGATTATTTAATCACAGAGCGTAATTTATCAATCAATACTCGCAGTAGCTACCGTGATATGATCATTCTCTTGATGAATTATCTTTCAAGTCATCTCAAAAAATCAGTTGACCGTCTGTTAATTTCTGATATCTCCGCTAAATTGATCCGTGACTTTCTTGGCTTTCTGGAACAAAAGCGGGGTTGCAGTATTGCTACCCGGAATCAACGTTTAGGTGCTATACATGCACTGGCACGATTTATAGGTGGAAGTAATCCTGAGTACATTGAATGGTGTTCACAAATATGTCTTATTCCCTTTAAAAAAACAGTTCAACCATGCATTACTTATCTGGAAAAAACAGAAATGGATGCAATACTGAAATCACCTGATCGCAATACACCTCAAGGACAGCGTGATTACTCACTATTACTATTTCTTTATAATTCGGGTACGCGTGCAAGTGAAGCGGCTAATATTAAAATAGGTGATGTTGACTGGTATACATCCAGTGTCAATATTGTTGGAAAAGGTAATAAACGACGAACTTGCCCATTATGGTCTATTACTATCAAACAACTAAAATTAATATCAAAGAATCGAGGGACTGAACAGCACGTATTTCTAAACCGTAGCAAGAAACCAATTACACGGTTTGGCATTCATACATTAGTCGAACGTCATGCATTAAAAGCATCATCACAATATCCGTCACTATCAACTAAACATGCGAGTCCGCATGTGATTCGGCACACAACTGCAAGTCATCTTCTCAAAGCAGGAGTTGATATCAATACAATCCGAGCCTGGTTGGGTCATGTTTCGCTTAATACAACAAATATCTATGCAGAAACAGATTTAGAAACCAAAGCAAAGGCTCTGGCTGCATGTGAACCTGATGAAAAAGTTTGTAGGGAAAAGCCCTGGCGCGAACAAACTGATCTGATGAAATTTCTGAAAAATCTTTA
>DAOVUK010000207.1 GCA_030632625.1 Gammaproteobacteria bacterium | reverse complement strand
GCCACCTTTTCACCCGGGGCAATCTTCAGAGTAATATTGGACAGAGCCTTTCCTTCCTGGCCGGGATAACTAAAACTGACATCTTTAAACTCAATCCCGCCTTTAAAGGTCGCCCGGGGAATATAAGATTTATTTTCATTCCGCTCAACAGGCATCCGCATAATATCATTGAGTGATGCCAAAGCAGTTTTTGTCTGCTGATAATTGGCGGTCAGATTGGCCACCTGAGCCATAGGCTGAATCGCTCTGGAAGATAACATAACCGTCGCAATGAGTGCGCCCATAGTGAGCTCATTTTCAGCAATTAAATAAACACCAAAAATAACTGTAGCAACCATGGCCATTTGTTGAATAAATGCTGAGGTATAATTAATAGAATTAGACAGGGTACGTGCTTTTACACCCTGTTTGGCAATATACCCGCCAGCCTGTTCCCAACGACGCTGTACCATACCTTCAGCATTAAAACACTTAAGAGTTTCAATGCTGGTCAGGCTTTCAATCAGTGTTGCACTTTTTTGAGCATTAGCACGATAGGTACTTTCAACCACTTTTTTTAATGGAAAATGCACCACAAAGCCATAGATTAAAATAATCAATACCGCTGCAATAGGAATAAACACCAATTGACCGGCCACATAAGAAATCGTTATTAAAAACAACACGAAAAAAGGTAAATCAATAAAGGTTGTCATGGTGACAGAAGTTAGAAAATTCCGCACAGAATCAAACTCTCTAAGATTACTGGAAAACGCCCCGACAGATTCCGGCATAACTTCCATTTTTAATGACATCACTTTTTCAAAAATGAGCGCTGAAAGTACAATATCTGCTTTTTTCCCTGCTGTCTCCAGATAATGCCCACGGACAATTTTTAAAATAAAATCAAAGAAAAAAACAAGGCTGACCCCTGCCGCCATCACCCATAGTGTTTCAATGGCATTATTAGGTACTACTCTGTCATAAATATTCATGACAAACAGCGGGTTAGCGATCACAAAGAGGTTAATAAAAAAGGAAGCCAGCAAAACATCCCGATAAATTCCGGCTGAGTTCCAGATGGTCCCCCAGAACCAGTGTTTATTATGAGTGAGCAACACCTCGGGCGAACGTGAATCAAATTGAAATTCTTCAGTAATGAAAAAGGCAAAACCAGAATACATCTCTGATAATTCATCAATTGAAATGGATAAACTGGTATGTTCATTTGCAACAGGTTGAATAATTTTAGCCTGATTGCTTTGCAAATCAATCTGTTCAAGAATGCAGGCCTGATTATCTTTAAGTACCAGAATGACAGGTAATACCAGAGATGGGATTCGTTTAATGGAACGATAAACAATTTTACTGTCTAAATTTGCTCGTTTTGTTGCTCTGATAAATAATTCAGGAGTGAGTTTTTCATTAACCAGGGGCAAACCAGCAACGAGTTCATCCGCAGTTTTTGGACTATGATGTAATTTAGTGATAACAAGTAAACATTCCAGCAAGGGATCATCTAAGCACTTTTCACAATAAACCTGAGAGTCATAATCCTTATTAATGCCACTGGCAAGCTCAGTTAGTGTTGATGTATTTTTTTTTGTCATAAGTCCACTAGTAACAATAAAACCTGAAAACGATACTTTCAGGAAATTAAACTAATTTTATATGCTATATTAAAAAAAACAAGTAATTGATACAGATATTTAGGAGCCGAACTTCATGCCTTTTATAAAAAGAGATGAAAACAGACAGATTATTGCTATTTTTCATGAAAGACAGGATGATGCTGACGAAGAACTTTTGGTGGGTAATAAAGAAATTATTGAATTTTTAGAAAGTGGGGATTACAGCGAATACACAAATCATCTGCTGAACCGGTCTGATAGTGATTTTATTCGTGTTCTGGAAGATTTGATAGATGTGCTTCTGGACAAGCACGTCTTATTATTGACCGACCTGCCGGAAGCAGCGCAGCAAAAGCTGCTGAAAAGAAAGAAAATCAGAAAAAAACACATTCAATCCATTTTATCTGAGGAAGATGACGATATTTTTTGACATCCCCCCCCTTTCTTCTCTCTGTAGCGATTAGTCACTATGTTTACTCTGTTGATGCGCACGATTATTTGTTTTTCGCCCCTTTCCCTGTTTACCTCTTGATTTATTACTGTTAGCTGGAGCCCCTCTGCCTGAGCCCGCTCCAGAACCACCTGAGAAAGCACTGATTTTTAACTGCTGCTGACAGACCCAGGCATTTTGCAGATCCCGAAAAACATCTTTGGGCATACCATCAGGCAAATCAACCACAGAATAACCATCATAGATTTCTATCTGGCCTATCATTTTGCTGTCAAGACCGGCCTCATTAGCAATGGCACCCACAATGTTTCCGGGTTTAACACCATGATCATAACCCACTTCAACACGAAAGCGTTTCATCTGAACATCAGGCATGCCCTTTAATGGCGTTGCCTTGCTTCCCATCGGTGCTTTTTTCTTTCTCTCACCACGTTCTCTTCTTGAATTAGGTCTGCTGCCTCGATCATCATAGTCATCTTTAAAAGGTCGTTTATCCTTTAAATGTTTGAACTCCGATTCATTGAGAAGAAATGATTTATTATTATTTGACATATGGGCCAGGGCGGCTGCAATATCAACAGTCTCAGCGCCTTCTTGTTCATGAAGCTCATTAATCATTTTAGTAAAAACTGAATAATCTTTTGATGATTGTATTTTTTCAATTGTCGATAAAATTGTTTTCTTATATCGGGTAATACGTAATTCATTAATTCTCTTAACTGAAGGAATTTCCATTTCAGTTATAGGCTGTTTTGTGGTTCTTTCGATAGATTTTAATAAGCGGGTTTCACGTCTGGACACAAATAAAATCGCATCTCCCTCTCGACCTGCACGCCCTGTACGACCAATTCGATGAACATAGGATTCATTATCACGAGGGGCATCATAATTGATTACATGACTGATACGTTGAACATCCAGGCCACGAGCCACAACATCGGTGGCAATCAATATATCCAGACGTCCGCGTTTAAGGCGCTCGACAATACGCTCACGACCATTTTGCGGAATATCACCATTCAATGCTTCACAGGCAAATCCCCTGGTCTGCAGTTGATCGGCTAATTCAAGGGTCATATTTTTGGTATTCACGAAAACCAGCATGGCATCATGATCTTCAAGTTCTAAAATGCGGGTGAGAGCATCCAGTTTACTGGCCCCGTACACTCGCCAGTAGCGTTGACGAATCGTCGCGGCAGTCATTGTCTTTGAAGCAACTTTAACCAGTTCAGGTTCAACCAGATATTTTTGTGCAATTTTACGTATAACCGTTGGCATCGTTGCAGAAAACAAGGCAATTTGCCGGGATTCAGGTGATTGTTCAAGCACCCATTCAACATCATCAATAAAGCCCATACGCAGCATTTCATCTGCTTCATCTAATACCAGGGTTTGCAAAGCAGATAAGTTTAAAGAACCTTTACGGATATGATCCATCACTCGCCCGGGCGTACCGACGACTATATGAGCGCCTTTCTTTAAACCACGTAACTGTTCACTATAGGGCGCACCGCCATAGACAGGCACGATATTGATTTTAGGCAAATGCTTTGCGTAGGTTTGAAACGCTTCAGCAACCTGAATCGCCAGTTCACGGGTAGGTGCCAGGACTAAAACCTGAGTTTTTCTCAGGTTCAGTTCAATATTGCACAGTATCGGCAATGCAAAAGCAGCTGTTTTACCCGTACCTGTCTGAGCCTGACCAATTATGTCTTTGCCGGCTAGTAAATGAGGAATACTCTGAGTTTGTATTTCAGTTGGCGTGGTATAACCTGAGTCATTCACCGCTTGTAGTATCGGGGGTAAAAGATCAAGCGAATCAAATGATAAAATATTAGAACCGGGTGCGGATGACATCTAGAGAGCCTCAATGGACAGGATTAGGAAAACCAACCATTATACTCTGTATTGACGGGAATAGCATTATTTTATTAAAACATAATATACTAATGCATTTTCACAAAAAAAGGGCGAACACACAGATTCGCCCCTACTGCAGACAAGGAGTCGTTATTTAAACTTTACCCATTGCTTCAAAGCTCTTGATAAATGGACCTGCCATTCTCGGATCTTTAAACATTGCTTTAAAGTCACCCGTTTTAAACTTCATTTTTCCTGTAGTAACCGCCATGCCCATACCAGCCATACCAATACCCTTACTGAGCCATTTTTCCCAGTTTTTTTGAGCAGCCCTGATGTCCCAGCTCAGTTCACGACCATCATAAGCACCGGCGGCAACAACTTCACCATTTTGAACATCAATAAAACCAATGGTATCGCCGTCAGGCATACCATAACCAATTACTGAATTAAAACCTATTTCTGCCAAAGCATCTTTTAACCCGGGATCTGCATTCCAGATCCCTTGAAAAGATTTCATCCATTCATCATCGAATAACTCAGCCATTTACATCCTCCATATTTTTAAAATATATTTCTTTTTACTTTTTGACAACAAGGTCATATTAATAACTAACACCCCAATAGTCAATTACTATAATTCAGACTTTTACTACTGTCAGACTTAATATAAGCCGGGTCTGTATTCCTGCGCCAAATATTATCAAAGGAATACTGATTTTACCCGGTATTATCCCCTATTACACCAGGTGCTGCTGGTATTGCCTTGATGTCAAAAGAGGGCCTTGTTCTGCAGAAAAATCTAAACACGCTGAATAGTTACAAAAAAATAAATGTGTTTATGCTATAACAGTAAAGACTTTTTCTAGATCTCAATTATCAAGACAATGTTATTTTAAAGAGAAGTTCATGCAATCAACTGATATTTCATCCGATTTTTCCATAAGTAAGAATATTTACTATCTCAATCATGCGGCTGTATCACCATGGCCGTTAAAGACCGCTGAAGTAATTAAACAGTTTGCTGATGAAAATGCCCGCCTGGGCGCCAGTCAATATCTTCAATGGCTGAACATTGAACAGCAATTACGCGAGAATATCGCTAAGCTCATTAACGCTCCTTCACAGGATGATATCGCTTTAGTAAAAAATACCTCAGAAGCTCTGTCTTTTGTCGCTTATGGACTCAGCTGGAACCCCGGCGATAATATTGTCATAGCAAAGCAGGAGTTTCCGTCTAATCGCATTGTCTGGCAATCCCTGCAGACACAGGGCGTTGAGGTTAAATTTGTTGACCTGTACAAAAATATAAATAAGCCCAATAATACGCCAGAAGACAATCTGATGGCTGCAATTGATGACAAAACACGTTTATTATCAGTAAGTTCTGTCCAGTATGCTGATGGTTTTCGGATGAATTTAGAAAAACTGGGTGAGTTTTGCCAACAAAATCAGATTCTGTATTGTGTTGATGCAATTCAAAGCATTGGCGCTTTGAAATTTGATGTTCAGGCAATTAATGCCGACTTTGTTATGGCTGACGGTCATAAGTGGCTTATGAGTCCTGAGGGTCTGGGACTCTTTTATTGTAAAGCAAGTTTACGCAGCCAATTGAAACTGTCTCAATATGGCTGGCGTATGATAGAAAATCAATTTGATTTTGATTCACTGACCTGGTCCGAAGCTGAAACGGCTCGAAAATTTGAATGCGGCAGCCCGAATATGCTGGGAATTCACGCTTTAAATTGCAGCATTAAACTTATTTTAAAAAGGAATATTGAATTTATTGAGCAATTATTAGTCAAAAATAGTAGATACATTATAAAAAAACTGGAAACTATTCCTGAAACCATAGTACAAAGCAATAGCAATGCGAACAGAATAAGTGGAATTGTTTCCTTCAGACATAATACGATTTCGTCTGAAAGACTTTATAATGAACTGATGGCCAAAAATGTCATTTGTGCCATGCGACATGGAAATGTGAGATTTTCGCCCCATTATTACACTTCAACAGAAGTCATCGATGGTGCTATTGAGATTTTAAATGAAATAATAGCCTCTATTCAATAGATGTAAAAATCTCAAAAAACAATTCACTCACCAGAAATAATAGCGATTATTTCAGTGAGCAAATGCTTTAGTTGAATTTTCTGGATTTTACTTTTTTCAAAAAAATTTTGAACCTTTATGGTAAAGAATAACCTTCTGCGTAACAAGAAATCTACCGTTTAACATTTTACAGTGACTCTTTTTAATATAAGCCTGTCACCAAAATTATTAAACGTATTTATAGGTTGTTAGGAAAAATGAAGTTTAATCTTTTTCCCT
>DAOVUK010000241.1 GCA_030632625.1 Gammaproteobacteria bacterium | reverse complement strand
GATAACATCCAGATTGCGCAGCTTTACATTTTTCAGTGTTTCAGTCCAGGTAAATCCTGGGGTCAACTCGACCTGTACATTCAGGCGCTCAGCAACCAGTTTGAAGTAATCCATACACATGCCACCATATTCGCCTTGGCGGTTTTTAAATTCAAAAGGCGGCCATCCAGGATCAGCAGTACGTCTGATTGGTTGATGCTGTTGCAACCATTGTTGTTGTATCTCTGAAAGATTTGAGGTTTCTGCAGTAAGCAATTGACTTGACAGCATAGCGCAGAAAAAAAGTAATAGTCTGATCATATATAATCAATATTAGGGTGATTAATCAATGCTTAGATTCAACAAATAAAACGCAATTCATTTTAAAGAAAGCAAGGGGTGGCTGACCGAAGAACCACGATACCAGATTCAAGCATTAAAGAAAGCACAAAATTCTCAAGTGAAAACAGCCAAAATTATTGCTGTATCAGCATCGATGATTCACCGAGAACTGAAGCGTAATGCCGGACAATGGGCGTCGACCTGCTGAACAAGCCCATTTCAAGACTCTCAAGCGCAGAAAGTCCGTCTTATTGATAGAAGATAAAAGGGGGGTATGAAGAATAAAATGGGTATTAATGATTCAGAGGGTAACCTGACCGTATCTTACGCAATACGAATGCTAATGCTCGTAGCTTTAGATAAAGTATGAAAGTCTGGACTTAGGCTGAAAAAAACCAGGAGTATTTAAAAGAAAGTGAAAATATAAACTTGTTAAATTGTTGATTTCAAACTCATTGCGTATTGCGTGTATTGGAGAAGGTTTAGCTATAATCCCAGAGGCATCGCATCTTATTTGCTGATCCTGGGGCCGCTGAAGGGCTTAAGCCTTGTCCTGCCAAGCTTCACAAAATCGGCACCGGGTGGTGAGGTTTCGACGTTGATGACCAACTTTATCATCATTTTTTCTCTGACTCTATACGGTGTTTTTCTGATCATCCAAACCCGGCGAAATCAGGCCTACTTTCAATCTGTACCGGTAAAAGACGAAGCTAATATCAGTACCCACGGCGGTGATTTAGAAGAAGACGGCCATAGTCTGAAATACCATATTCTGCTGCTAACGCTGACATTATTGCCAATCTTTATTCTAGCAAAATACCTTTCCATACTCGTCAGTTATGCGACCATGAAACACGGCCGGCCTGCCCTCAGCCCTAGATGCCTTGTTGATTGCCATGTTGGTTTTGACACCCAAGATTATTGATGCCTTGTCAGGGGTATGGGAAAACGAATTACAAAGGAGTATCAACAGCGTGTTGGGAACGTCGGTTGCAATAACGGCGCGGTTGATTCCGGCTGTCCTAGGTATCAGTTATTTCTTCACCGGCCAGGCCACAGAGTGGAACTGGGACTGAATCCCGCCGAGATCACCCTGCTGGCGATTACCTTTTTCGTATTGCTCATCGATCTCAGTGATGAGCGTGCCAATATTCTGCAAGGTATCGTTCACTTATTGTTGTTCTGTACTTTCATCGTTTTTATTTTCGACTAATCAATAGTGATTGTCTTGACTAGTTTGCCTACTATTCAATTGAAGACAATGATGATTTGAAAAATAGGTTAGCACCCCCAAGACTCAAAGCAAACTTTACTCCGTACCGGTTAAAATGAATTCAAAGCTACGGTTTTGAAATTATTTCCTGCACATCCTCATAATCCCGAACCGCAGTATGGTAATATCACATTGAATCTTAATCAAGTTCTTAATTTCAATCCTCAAACCAAATTAACGTCATTGAAAAAACTTTTCTCACTTAAAAATATTGTATTGGCGCTGCTTGTTTTCCTGACTGCTTTTGCACTAATCCTTACCACTCTCATCGTTACCTTCGATGACGATGATTACCAGCGCTTACTAATCCGTTTGATCGACTTTAGCAGTGATTATCAACTTGAAATTTCCGGTCCATTTCATTTCAATCCTTCAGCCACACCAAAATTGTCGGCCTCAAATATTGTGCTGAAATCTAAAACCAATGACAATACCATTAGCCTGAAGAAATTTGAGGTGAAAGTCATGCTACGACCTTTGCTAGATGGAACCCTATTGATAGACCGGCTGCATCTCGCGGATATGATTGTACAGTTAACCGATTCTGCCGAAGAAGAAACAGACTTTGATTTTTCACCTGGCTATTTCTGGCCAACTCCGGTACTTAAATCGGCTAGCATCAAAAACATTGTCATTAAAGACGAGGCAGAAAATGACAGCTATATCCTTGATCATCTGCTTATAGACAATATCAATGAACTAAAACCCTTGCGAATAGATGCCAGTGGTTTAATTAACGACAAGCCATTTTCTGCTAAAGGTCAATTGGGCTCTTTACGAGAACTATTTGCCGGTCAACCCTATAAAGTCGACATCAACCTGGTAACACCACAACTGGCTGCAACTCTGCAAGGACAAGCCTCAGATGCCCTGCATGGCAAGGGCCTGGATTTACAGCTGAATTTTGAGGCCACCTCCCTGAAAAAAATATTCGGCATCGATTTCCCCGATTCGACCAGGTTAAGCGGTAAAGGAAAACTCAGGGGCGATCTATACCAACCTGAATTATCTGATTTGGATATGGCATTAACCCGGGAGGATCTGACCAGAGTTACGGCCACGGGCTCAATTGCCGACATCATAACCCTTAACGGTATTGATATTAAACTCAACGGCGTTATTAAAGACCCGGAATTTACCCCCCTGCTGTTCTCTAATAGCATGCCGCAATATAACGACATCAGTTTTGATGCCAGCTTGGTCAACGACGAAGAAATAATCAAACTGACAAACATCAAAGCCCGGCTATCGGATCCGCTGGGGCTGAATACTTCTTTGACGGGTAGCATGGATTTTAACCTCGATACTGACAGCATTATCCAGGCTATGGCCATCACCGCTACTTTTAGTGCACCAACCACCCTTGCAGCCCAACCTTTTCTAATCGACATATTGCCCGAAATGGGCCCGGTTAGCGGTAAAGTCACCCTAAACAGTCCAGACATGGACCTGGCCATTAAAGATATTGATATAGTATTAGGCCACGGACGAGCAGTAAGTCTACAAATCAAGGGTTACATCGGCAAAGTACCCCTGGATGCCGACACACCCAGTAGTGATATCGTTCTGGATTTAACCGTGAACGCCGACCGGGCAAAATCAATAGGCAAACTGTTAAAACAGGATCTACCTGATATTGGACCTGTTACGCTCACTACCCGATATAGCGGTAACTCAGAAACTGGACAATTAGATAATCTGCAGTTAACAGCCGGTAATAAGGGTTCTCTATTTGTAAATGCCGAGGGTTATATACACCTACTCTATAAAGAAACAGTTTCCCTGAACAGTTTAATCAATATACGCGCTGAGTCCACTTCCCTCAGCAAGGCCTCACGAAGTCTTGGATTTGATTTGCCAGATGTCGGTCCGGTCAAAACCAGCATGATCCTCTACAGTAACGGAGGTGATTTTTCCATACGCGATATTAAAACCCGGATAGGTCAGGACAACAAACTGTTACTAAATCTTGCGGGAAGTATCAACAAAATCCCTGTGACTAGCGCCCCAGTTTCCGGCATAGACTTACAGGCTTCATTTAAAGCCAGAAGCACTAGCTCATTGTCAGTTTTAAGCAAGGACACTAAAATCCCGGATATAGGCCCAGTTGCAGGTCAATTTAATATCAAAGGAAATTCCAATGCTGTCAGCATCAGTGCAATTACCCTTGATGCCGGTCATAAAAACAAGCTAAACGCATCGGTACGCGGAAAAATTGATCAGCTTATATTTGCTGACAAGCAAATGAAAGGTGCTGATATCACCTTGTCCGCAGCCGCGCCAACAACCAGTGCATTATCAGCTCTAGCCGGCCAGAAAGTTATTGATATGGGTCCATTCAGCCTCACTGCAAAAATAGAAAGTCAGCAGAAGCTATTACAATTGAACAACATTGATATTATTGCCGGTCCTCCGGAAGATCCTGCCATACATGCAAGTGGTTCGGTGAAAAATCTAATGGAAGGCAGTGAAATAAACATTAACATTCCCTTCAATGAACAAATTCTGCACCAGTTTTTCTCTATGAACATCAAAGACACAGTTCCACTTTCCGGCAATATTTTATTGTCTGATGCTGATGGCAGTCTTGGTATTGATTCATTGACACTCAAAACCGAACAATCAAACATCATGGCGGTCAGCATACGCGGTGGTATCGATGATATTATGCATGGAGACGAAATAATTATTAATGGTTCTGTTTCCATCGAAGACCTTCAGCGGGTAGGTAATATCTTCAATCAGGATCTACCTCCACTTGGCCCTATAAATTTTGAAGGCAAGCTGACGGGTAGTAATGAAAAATCGAACTTTGATGGACTATTGAAATTCAACCAAACCGAAATAACCAGCAACCTGACATTATTACACCTGGATGAACAGCCGACTGTTAAAGGTATACTTTCTATACCCGTTCTGCACCTACAGGACATTGGCATTAAGGCGAAGCCACAAAATCAGAATCAACAAACACAAACAAAAGAACACAAGACTGATCATTTTTTTAGCCGTACCCCAATTGCCTTTGACAAGCTGCATGACATAAATCTTGATCTTAAAATCGATATTGATGAAGTTGAGGGTACCGAATTTAAAGTAGATACGGTTGATATGAACATCTTGTTGAACAAGGGTGTTTTAGACATACACCCGGTAAAATTCAAATATGCCGATGGTCAAGTCAATACCAGTCTCAGTATCACAGCCGATAACCCTCCTCGCTTGAAATTCAAACTGTCTGGTGATGATATTGACCTGAACGGCCTGATGCAACAAGCTCTTATACCCAGCCCTATCGAAGGAAACATGAACCTGACGCTTGATTTATCGGCGTCAGGTCTTACTGCACATGAAATTGCCTCCAATCTTGACGGTGAAATAGGCATTACTCTGGAAAATGGAAGACTACTACGTAGTAGATATATTGATGTCTTGTTCCTCGATTTAGTAGACTGGCTGTTTACTTTTGGGGTCACCAAAAACGAAACAAGATTCAACTGTGCCATCGCAAGATATACAATTAAACACGGCAAACTTAACACTGATATATTGTATTTAGATGGTCCTAAATTATTCGTCAGGGGTGAAGGTACGGTAGATCTAAATACTGAAATAGTTGACATTACCGTTAATCTGGAAAAGAAAAGGTTTTTGAGGAACAGCCGGATACCTATTAGTATTCAGGGTACGCTACCCAATCCGACGGTTATGGCCATCCCATACAAACAGGCAGTAATAAGGGTGAGTGGTTATGTCTTTGCGCCGTTTATCAGCTTACCCCTTGAAGCTCTGGGTTCTGTAGGCAAGCTTTTGTTTGAACCCGGTGGAAACAGCTCATGCCAGGATAGTATCGCTAAGCTATAAACATAAACATGAAAAATATTGGCGCGCTTGGAGTTTATATTTCTCTAAGCTCCCCCCCTTGTTCGGAACTCAAAATATGACAGCTTTTGAGAGTTTTGCAAGAAACTCTCTATTTTCAGTTTAAACAACAAGAATCATTTAGTGCTTTTCAAATCTAATTCCAGCTTATTCAGTAATCCGCTGACACCGGATGATTTAATAATAGTGGCATACAGGTTTCGGTAGTTACTGACCAGACTGACATTTTCGATGACAACATCATAGATATACCATTCACCATCTGTCAGTTTCATTCTATAAGAGACCGGG
>DAOVUK010000243.1 GCA_030632625.1 Gammaproteobacteria bacterium | reverse complement strand
CTGTCTCGGTATTTATATAAGCTACTGCCGTGCCTAAATCTTGCTGTATTAATTGACAAACAATGTCCTTCCAATACAACGCTTTGATATCCACTTCAAAACGCAGATAAAAGTCCCCCATTGAAGAAAACAGATTTTCTATAATTTGTTCCGCGCCGGGTGCCACCAACCCCCGAATTAACATTTCCGGATAAGCTCGCATTGGTCGAATAATAACACTTGCACCAGCCTGACGAAAACGCTGCCGATTATCGTCATCCACACATTCAGCCAATATCAATGAATCATCTCTTAATTTTAGCTCTTGCAGGCGATGCAATATATCAAAAGTCCGGCTATCTGAATCTCGATTATCTTCTTGTTTTGCCAGAATAACGATATATTTTGCTTGCTGTGCATTAACAGAAACCAAATCATCAGGAATCGTACCACTCCCTGTAAAATGCGCTAACCCCGGCATTTTTGATAATAGACCCGGTAAACCATTAGGAAATTTAGTGGTTAAAATCTGCACGGTATGTGATTTCATCCCGCTATGATGAAGGTGTTTAACCAGGCGTACAAAAAACTGTTCACCTTGTTGTGAAGGGGTATTTATCACTAAAATATGGTCTGACATATTCCACTCCCAATAACCATGCATTTTTTTAACGCGAATATTAGTCCGATATTCAAAATAATCACCTGCGGCTTTAGCCAGAATAAAAATGCCACCTAAATACAATAAAACAACGGTAGAGATTTTCCCTGCTGACGTTGTCGCACTAATATCGCCATAGCCTGTTGTTGATAAGGTCGTTAATGTTAACCATAAAGCATCTTGCCAGTTAAATGCTTCGAACAAAGTCATTAAATAAACATGCGTGATTATAATAATCAGTAATAACAGTGCCGAACGGATCAGTGAAAATTTTATTACATCTTCTTCAAACGATAACTGGGTATTACGTCGCCAATTTAAAAATCGATAAAAAAAGTTCATGGCTTAGGCCTGTTTAGCTGGCCACAATGAATCAATTTTTCGAAGTGGAACATATGCACATAGATGTACCTCGGTACGCCCGCCATCAAATACTCTAAATTCTAAGGCATACTTCCTGTCATCTGAGATTAACCAGGCAAAATCACAGCCCTCTTCTCCTCCATCGACAAAATCAGGAAGTGATTTGTTTCGATAATCATCTTCATAGCGATAAGCCAGTTCGAAGCCTTCCTGACGATAGTTTTTAGTCACCCAGCCTACAAGTTCTTGAGGTATTTTAGTTATTGGAACATTAATACTTAATTGATGATTCACTCCTGAATCAGGATCTAATATATCAGTAATATCAGCTTCTGAAAAAATCTTGAGCAAGGTATCTGGATAAACGTCCAGACCTAATTCCAAAACATCATCACTGACTATTCTTAAGCGAATATTTTGCTCTGCGTTATCCAGTTGAAAATAAGTCCGTTTATGTCTATCACCACCCAAATCTAAAGTCCAGATTTTAGATACCTGAAAACTCTGGTTAATTAACTGTAGCTGATTCATTAAGGCAAACTCAACCATATCGCCCATTAATAAATCGCGTGGGTGGTCTAATTTCCGTGCGGCAGTTTCCTTATTTTTAAATCTGTTAAATAATCCCATAAAAATCACTCCTTATTGCTTGTACAAGCCCATTTCTTTTTTCCAGTCAGCACGATGATATTGATAAGCGACCATTGAACCCAGGCGATTCACTTTTATCTCATCCGCATGTTGATAATAGTCTTTACCAAATTCAAAAGCTGCCAACATTAGCGGCCTTGTTATCCAGCCATCATTTACTTTTAGTGTGCTTAAATCCTGAAGTCGTTGTTTTGCCGATAAGCCATTTTTTGTTGCTATAGTAAATCCCCATTCGCCAAATGAAGGCACATTATGATGATATTGCTGAACATGTTTAAAGTCTGCATGTTTAATGGTTTTACCAATGCTGATAAAAGTATCTTTTGCATGATATGGACTAGTCGATTGTACTACCATCGCACCATCACCCGCTAAAACATTAAAAACCTTATGATAAAAACGAGTGCTATAAAGTTTATTTAAATCCGGATGACTAGGGTCAGGCAAATCAATGATCACAGTATCAAACATCTGTTGTTCACGAATTAAAGCATCAATACTGATAAAGGCATCACCAAAAATAGTGTGTACTCTTTTATCATTAAATGCATCTTGATTTGCTGCAATTAAACGTTGATTGACCACTTTTCCCTTTTCAATAATCGGGGTTTTAAACAACTCAATCAAACCACTATCTAAATCCAGCAACGTTACCTGTTGTGGGTTCCAACGCAACACATCCCGTACGGCCAGGCCGTCACCCCCACCAATAATTAAAATTTTATCATGACGAGCCGATGCGGCTAATGCAGGATAAGTCAGCATGGCATGGTAAATATGTTCATCATTACTGGCAAACTGGTTTCTGCCATTAATAAAAAAAGTCAGTACTTTCGGCTTGGCCGGATCAGTGATTTGTTCGGTTATCACTAAATGTTGATAACGCGTATTGGTGCGGTAAACCACCTTATCACGATAAAGCATGTCTTCCATTTCGGCAGACCAGTCTGAACCATAACTAAATATCTGTAGCACCCAGAGTGCGACAACAGCATGAGCTAATAACAGCCAGGGTGCTGAAGGAATCTTATCCTTAAATAAATAAAAAAATACCGCGCCTATGAAGAGATTAACCGAAGCTGTTAATGCCCCGGCCAGGGACACTTCTAACGACAGCATTAAAAAAACCCATAAAATTGCTCCAATCCCTGCACCTAGATAATCAATACCATAGATGGCTCCTGGATTATTTTTTAAGTTATCAGCATAGATTTGGCTACGAATCTCACCAATTAATGGAATTTCCATACCAATCAATGTACCCAATAATGCCGCCACTACATAAGGCATCCATCTTGCGATTGCTTCACCATTCGAAACCAGGCCACCTCTTGGTATGAGATCCGGTGGTAATGAAAAAGTCTCTGCCAATATTTGTGGTAATAACGCAGCTAAAGCAAATACGCCTCCAATTAACAAAATACTGCTAGTACCAATCAGCGCCAGCAACACTTCTAACCAGGCAAATCCGGCAAATGGGTTTTTGATATGTCTTGCCAAAAATGACCCGACTCCCATAAAAATCATCATCACAGAAATAATGCCGTAAATAGCTTCTTCGACTGCACCAAGGATTCTCCCAGCATAATGGGATAATAAATATTCATAGACCAGACCACACCCTGCACCTATTGCAAGAATAGCCAAAACCGCCCAATCTAATTGTTTTTTTGTCAATGCTTTACCCTTAATTCTTATTGAAAAGACACTGTTGTCTCTCTGAACATTTCAGCCAGTAGGTTTAGAAGCCATTAACCTAGAAAATACAGAATAGTACATAGTGAGATATATTTTTTCATTGCTATCAGTTATCATTTCAAGGAACCAACTAGTCTATTCTGGAATCAGTATTGGATAATAAACACCTCGAACCGAAAGGTAAACACCTTATTATTGATCTTCATCATGCCAGCCATCTTAATGATATAGCACTAATGAAAACGGCCATTCATGATATTGTTTCAAAAACCAACACTACTTTACTTTTTGAAAATTTTCATCATTTCCATCCTTCCGGTATTACCGGAATTGCCTGTTTAGCTGAATCACATATATCGGTACACACATGGCCGGAACATAATTATGCCGCTTTTGACGTTTTTATGTGTGGTGAAGCCCAACCTGAATTAGCTATTGCCATACTCAAGCATTATTTTGGTGGAACAGAAAGTATAACTATGCTAAAACGCGGTATCCAATCATCAAAACTCTAATTCACAAAAGGAACTAATCATGAATAACAGCCTAGACAAAGTTCAAGCTGCTTTAGCTGACTACATTACCGAAGATGGTAGCAGTTTTAGTGTCACGGCAACCACCACTGGTGATATATCTATGCTGACTATTATCAGGGAGGACATTGAAGAATTTGCAATTCTGGCGACTGCCAGTGAAAATCAATTGCTTTTTAATGTTGCCCTATTTGATGAAGATCAGATTATTGATGGTCAAGCCCCAGCTTTAAATAAAATGATGCTGGAACTTAATATGGCAATGCCACTGTCATCCTTTGCAATAACTGGTAGAATTTATTCCATTTTCGGTGCCATGTCTGCTGAATCTGATGCCCGTCATATTCAAGAAGAAATTCTGGTTTTATCTGAAAACATTCTGGATGCACTTGAAGTGTGTCAAAACTATCTTATTCCAGCCTAACAGGAGATTATTATGGGATTTTTAAACAATGTATTCAAAACCATAAAAGGCTATGGCAATGAAGCTAATGATGCATTTGTAGATGCTCAAGGCATTCGTATTATGGAACAAGAAATTCGTGATGCTGAAGAAAGTCAGCGTAAAGCAACCGAGTCATTGACTGATGTGATGGCTGAACAAAAAAGCATCGCGCGAAAAGTTAATGATTTAAAAGCGTCAGTCGATGAATACAGTGAAGCTATCGGTAAATTATTAGATGCGGGCAACGAAGAACTTGCTATGGAGACCGCAGAAAAACTAGCTGAACTGGAATCAGATCTTGATAGTAATCAGGCGGTACTGGATTCTTATAATGAACAGGTCAAAGAACTGAAAGCCATTATTAAAGACTCCGCCAAACAAATGGAAGCACTTAAGCGCGAAGTTTCCATTATTAAATCAACTGAAGCCGCGCAAAAAGCAAGTGAAGCCACTGCAGCTCAATTTTCTGGCACTAATTCTTCTCTACGTTCTGCTTCTGCATCAATGAAACGCATTAAAGCAAAACAGCAAAAACGAAAAGATAAAATGAAAGCGGCTCGCGAATTGGCTAAAGAAACCAGTGGTGGTGAGCTAAAAGACAAACTAGCTGCTGCGGGTGTTATTGGTAATCAGTCTTCGGCTGCTTCAATTCTGGAACGGTACAAAAAAGCAGAATAGTACGTTTAGTAAAATAATCAGCTCATCTCGTTCCCATGTTCCTGCGTCACTGCCATTAAGTTAAGAGCCAAAATGTCATTCCCGAGTTCTCTTATCGGGAATCTATTATTCAGAACACATGGATTCCTGCTTAGAGCGTGCAGGAATGACGAGATTGTGGTCTCTCAATTTCTTAACTTAATGGTAGTGATGCTCCTGCGTGGGAATATGTACCAGCCTAATAAAACAGCACGGTATGCATTTCCACCGAGGACGCTGGGAACGAAAAACCTGTGCTTTGTCTATAGCCATATAAATTTATTCAGGAGTATTCATTAATTAACAATCCACCCCCCCTAACAACCCAATAAGTGCATTTTTCATTCAAATATTTCCATAGGTATAACGCCTTGGTCACTTGACGCTGGAAAATATACGATGAATTTCGACAGTACATAAAACTTTGATATAAAGTGACCTTTGAAAACGAACTGCGCTTCCAGTAGTCAAGTGGACCAAATTGTGTATGCCCAGCATGGGCGTGAACTTATGAGGTGAAAGTCCTTTGTAGGAGAACCTACTTCATTCGTTAATTTTGAATGATTATAACTACTAGCCGACCGCAATTGCAACACCGAAGCCCAATATTCTCACCGTAATTTGTTGTTGTATTGAAGGTAGGTAGATCGAGAGATAGTTGATTATCTTACCCAGTGAAGAGCCGT
>DAOVUK010000211.1 GCA_030632625.1 Gammaproteobacteria bacterium | reverse complement strand
GGATGGTGAAGATTACAATCAGTATACTATGACTATTGAAGATATTGACAGGGATGCTGATTTTCTCCCTGATGGTCAGGAAGGCGTGCTGGGCATGCTTTATGAAGGTAATCTCATTGGTATTGAATTGCCGGCTTCTGTGTCATTGAAAATTATGCAAACTGATCCGGCGATTAAAGGCGCCTCGGCCTCAGCCAGGACTAAACCGGCAGAACTTGAAACCGGACTGGTGGTACAGGTGCCTGAATATTTATCAGAAGGTGAAGTCATTAGAGTGCTCACTGCAACCGGTAAGTTTGCCTCAAGAGCTTAGGAGTAATAAATGTTTAGATTATTAATAATATTGACCAGTGCTGCCGCTGTCATGTCCTTGTCAACCCTGTCAATGGCTGCTGAGACAGGGCGGACAATTACCCTCAAGAAGCCGCCTGAAATTCTGGCAAAGTGGTATAAACCCGCTAATAAACGTCAGGTCTGGCTGCATACGATGTTCCGTTTACGCCGTGAGATACTGGCAATGAATGATTATTCGGCAAAAGGGCAGCAGCCTGAACTTGAAAAGTGGTCACAGAAATTCATTAAAGATTATAAAAGCATTGCTGAAATGGTGCCGCAATGGGAAGAATTTCTTTATCTGGATAAATTAAGTGATTTAGAAAATGCGGTAAAAAATAGAGACTATTCATCTATTTCTCCCATCTTAAAGAAAATATCTAAAAGCTGCATGCATTGTCATGATGATTATCAAACCCTGGCGACGTTAATGTTTCGCAGTCCAAAATTTAATAATAAAATCATCAGTGAAGGTTTTTCCGGAGAAAAAATTGCCTATGATGACTTGATGATTGAGCTTTCTAATTCAGTTAATCGAATTAATATCGCCATTAAAGATGGCTATTATTCTGCTGCCAGTGAATTAATTGAACCACTGGAACAACAGCTGGAACATCTTTCAAGCAGTTGTGGAGACTGCCATCAGGAAGATGAAGTACCTGTTGAGCGCATAATGGGTGCTTCTAATTCACTACTTCCTGAGTTAGCTGAACAACTGGAATTGAAAGACCAGAAGCAGTCTGGGAGAAAGCTTGGTGAATTTGCCGTCAAGGTCTGTGCTAAATGCCATTCAATACACAGACTACCTTCTGATTTGAACTTAATATTTGATTAATCACAGGCTCCTGGCTAGTACCAGAACACATTAATTATGACAACTTGATTATTAAGAGTAGGTTGGCGCTGAGCCTGCGAAGCCCAACAGATGAACCTGATTAGACGGTTATTGTTGGGCTTCGCAGGCTCAGCGCCAACCTACACTCTGAAATAAGCCACCTGAGAGGCATATGAACAGGTCAAAACTAATGTGTCGATGAGCCAAACTTATAAGTATAAAGCAGGTAAAAATTTGAGCAAACCAACAATGCAACCCTTACAGCAGTCTGCAAAAAATTCCTCAGAAACACTGGTGTATACCATTGGCAAAAATCTTTATATTAATCTGACCGATCGCTGCACTCTGGCCTGTGAATTTTGCCCGAAAATACAGGGCAGCATGGATGTTCACGAATACAATCTTTTGCTGTCACAACGCCATTCAGCTGATGAGTATATAAAAAAGATTGGTGATGCCACTCAATATGAAGAAATTGTTTTTTGCGGTTTTGGTGAGCCGACTTTAAGAATTAAAGAATTGCTGATGATTGCAGCTTATTGTAAGCAGGCTGGTACTCGTGTACGTGTTAATACTGATGGACTGGGAAATCTGGTTAATAAACGCAATATTTTACCTGAACTGGCTGAATGTGTGGATGCACTCTCTGTTTCCATGAATGCCCAGAATGAAAAAGTCTATGATCAGCACTGTGTTCCGGCACTAAAGGGCTCTTTTGACAGTATGCTGGAATTTTTACGTTTAGCACCTGACTATATACCCGATACCACAGCCACAGCAATTGATGGTCTGGAAGGTGTAGATATTGATGCCTGCGAAGCAAAAGCAAAGCAGCTGGGTGTTAAGTTCAGGGGCAGAGTCCTGGATATTGTTGGTTAACCGAACTCTTTCTATGAGTTATAATAAGTCAGGAAAATAAGCGCTAAAATATTCATTTTTTTATTTGCATTTTTCTGCAACTCAGGTAAAATACGCACCACTTAACAGCTGTGGGTGATTAGCTCAGCTGGTTAGAGCATCGCCCTTACAAGGCGGGGGTCATAAGTTCGAATCTTATATCACCCACCATTAAGTCAATGAAAACTGCCTTAATTCAACTAAATCCCATCGCTTGAAATGCTTAAACTTAAGCACTGCACGACAAACTACAGAAGCAGTTTGTTATAACTTATAAGAACAAGTCATCAAACGATAATTAGTTATTGACCCCCATTATTTTGCTGCACGGATAAAATAGTGATCAATAATTAAGGGCGTATGATTGTCAGCCTGCACATCCATAGTGCATTTTTTAATAAACAATCAATTCCTGTTTATGTTTTATAGACAAAAAGAGTTTTCATTTCTATTATTTATTGCGTGTCAAAATTAATAATATGATTTAATCAAACGGTAAGATAAATACGCAATAAATAGCTGCAATAACAATAATATGCAGAGATAAACTGCAAACAAACTCACTTGATGGGTTTTATTGCTTTGCTGAATTAAGTTGCAAGCTGATTTTTAATATGGATATCTACATTCTGCAGGAGTTAATGAATGCTTTCTATCTCTGGTGTACCCCAGACCTTACATATCACCTACCCAGTACCATGTCTGGTCATGGACGAGGAAAACTGGCAGCTTTCATCCAGTTCAGGGCTTGCCAGTGTTGCACCCACTATTTTGCAGTTAATGGGTATCAGCATACCCGATGAAATGCAGTCTCATTCTCTGCTGGTTCGGAAATTAAAAGGGGAACGTCCTCAGGAGCGTAAAAAGTTTCATAAACTTCAGGGTGTCGCCTGAGGATGTAAACAGCTCTTGTGAGCAATATAAAAATTGACTTTTAAAACTATGTCATAGTTTTGTCATATTTCTGTCATATTCGTCGATTAATATAGTAGAATTATTGCAGAGCACAATGACTGCTATCGGCTTGATAAACCGGGATATAGTTTCTTATTCAAATCAGTGCATAGCGATAAAACAGTATGGAGAATTGTTGTTGGATACCAAAACTCGACCAAAAAATGGAGTTCGGAAACGAGCGGTGCTGTTTGTCACCCTGCTGCTTTTTTGGGTGATGCTGAATGGCACATTAGCTGTCGACAGTTTTATTGTTGGTATTGTGGTTTCACTGGCTATCACCATTCTATTTTGCAGCGGCCTGTCTTTTTTTACCGAGTTTCGCGCTACACCTCAGGCATTTATTGCCGGCATACTTTATTATATTTATTTTTTTAAAGAATTGATTAAAGCAAATTTCAGACTGGCTGTCATTGTCCTGTCGCCTTTGATGCCAATCAAACCGGGTATCGTTAAAGTCCGTACCAGACTAAAAAGCAGGATGGGCAGACTGATGCTTGCTAATTCCATTACTCTTACTCCCGGAACATTAACTATGGAAATTGATGGTGAATGGCTATACGTTCACTGTGTTACTGTGGAATCAACCGATATAGACGAGGCAACAGCTCAGATTGTAGCCGGTTTTGAATCCTATCTTGAGGTGATGTATGGTTGAATCACTGATTGCTGTCGCTGCTGCACTGACAGGTATCGCATTTCTATTTGCACTGCTGCGTTTTATTAAAGGGCCGTCAACATTCGATCGGGTGATTGCTTTTGATGTGCTGACTGTTATCTCAATTACTTTTATTGTCCTGAGTGCATTGATTGAAGAAAGAGGTATTTATCTTGATGTCGCTCTGGTTTATGCGCTACTCTCATTTCTCGGTGTGATTGCTATTGCCCGCTATCTTGAAGGACGTTTTTAATGGAATCACTGCTGGATATAACGGGCGGCGTATTATTGGTTGCCGGTGCCGTTTTTCTATTATTAGGCGGCCTGGGCTTATGGCGTATGCCGGATCTTTTTAATCGCATACAGGCAGGTGCCAAGACCACGACACTGGGTACTATTCTGATCCTTGCCGGGGCAGCTTTTTTACACCCTGAATGGGGATTTAAATTACTGCTGATTGGAATATTTCTGCTTTTCACTAATCCGCTTTCTTCACAGGTGCTTGCCCGTGCTGCCCATCGTCGTAACATTGAAACATCGCCGCAAACGAGTGTTGATATGCTTGCCGATGCTTTTTCGCAAAAAGCTACTTCTGAAAATGACCTTTCCGAAAAAGCCGGGTCTGATAAAGATGCAGAGGAGAAATCATGATTGAAATAATGCCGGCTTTGACTCTGTTGTTTGCTGCAGCAATGATTGGCGCAGCTTTTGTTGCTATAAGAGTGAAACAAATATCCATAGCGATACTGGCGGCGGGTTTAGTGAGCTTGCTGGCATCAGTGATGTTTCTGTTTTTTGCCGCCCCTGATGTGGCCATGACAGAAGCGGCCATCGGCAGCGGTTTAACGACCTTCCTGTTTTTCTTTGTTCTGGGCAGAGTGCGGGGAGATAAACATGATTAAACGTGCTCTGGTACTATTGTTTTTATTCGCACTCGGTACTCTCTTTGTTGAACTTTTATTGAACTATACCCCTGATACGGAACTCAATCAGACCGGACGTTACTATGCTGAACATAGTGCACAGGATATTGGTACGGCCAATATTACCACCGCTATTATTGTCACTTATCGTGGTCTGGATACTCTGGGTGAAGTGACGGTATTATTTTTAACTGCCGCTATTGTTGGTGTATTGTTGGGCAGAGGAAATCATAAAGGTAAATCACTGCAGCGAAAGTTACCCCCGTCAGGTGAACTCCTGACCACCGGCAGCTATCTTCTGGTGCCGCTTATTTTGTTACTGGGTGCTTATGTGTTTATCAATGGTCATCTTACTCCCGGGGGTGGTTTTCAGGGCGGAGCGATTATAGCATCGGCCATTTTGCTGATGCTGCTGACCGATCCATTGCGTCACTTTAGTCATAGTCTTATCGCTGCAGTAGAATCTATTTCCGGATTATTCTTTATTGGTATTGGCGTGCTGGGAATTTTTTATGCCGGTGGCTTTCTTGATAATCGTCTTTTACCTCTGGGTGAATTAGGCGCACTGTTTTCTGCCGGTGTCATACCGATTATCTATTCATTTATCGGGCTTAAGGTCGGGGCTGAATTCAGCTCTATGCTGGTTAATCTTTCCGAAACGGAGGATACATAATGATTACTATTGCCATGGTCACAGGATTTATTCTGATCCTTATGGGCCTGTATGGTGCATTAACGAATCCAAATATTCTGCGTATGATTGTCTCCTTCACCATTGCTAATACCGGGGTAAATATTGTGCTGGTTGCCGTGGGTTATATTCAGGGCCGTACAGCACCCATTCTGGACGAAGCAGTGCCTGTTGCTGAAGCTGCAGCAAGAATTATTGACCCGACACCGCAAGCACTGGTACTGACGGCCATTGTCATTGGCTTAGGTGTTACTACTCTGATGCTCACTTATGCCTACAAACTCTATGAAATGAAAGGCACACTCAATATTGCTAAGTTCTCGGAGCTGAAATGGTAAACGCTATTTATCTTATAGTGATTGGTCTTGGCACTGCATTCCTGCTGGGACTATTGCGTGAAAGCTGGCGTCAGAGCGCTTATTTTATAACTCTGACTGCTTTGGCCGTTATGGCCTGGATTGCCGGCCGCTGGCTGCTGCACTTTGCTGTTGATGGTGGTGCCAGTGTGGAAATATTTACTGCGGGTACCAGGCCGCCTTTTGCTGTTAATCTGCGCATGGGCATGGCAGAAGCGGCACTGACGCTGCTGGTTATCATGTCAGGTCTGCTGTCTGCTATCTATATGCAAAGTACGATGCTCAGACTGGGTCGTCATATTATGGCTGTGCTGCTGGTTTTTATCATGGCTTTATGCGGTATTATTCTGACTCGTGATGCCTTTAACCTGTTTGTTTTTCTGGAGTTGTCGGTGATTGCCACGGCGGGTCTGATACTGCTGTCAAATGATAAGTGTGCTATTGCTGCCGGATTTAAATACCTGATTATTTCTCAATTTGTGACCATATTTCTGCTCATTGGTATTTTCTTTGCCTATCATGCGACGGGTACATTCAATATCGACGGTATGGCTGATGGCTTTGGTACAGCTGATG
>DAOVUK010000247.1 GCA_030632625.1 Gammaproteobacteria bacterium | reverse complement strand
GATTAGAATCGGATAAATGTATTACCAGTGCTTTGCTTTTATCCAAAGAACTTTTCGTCCGATAGAGAACATTATGAAAAAACATTACTTTCACTTATTCGCTTTATGGTTAATAGTTTTGGGTTTTTTGCCTGTGCAGGCATTTTCAGCTGAGACTAAGGCAACATTCTCACAAGCTGAGCTGGATCAAATGGCGGCACCCATTGCATTGTATCCTGACTCACTATTATCACAGATCCTCATGGCCTCGACCTATCCTGCGAATATTGCTGAAGCAGTAATATGGTCAAAAAATAATCCCAAACAACAAGGTGATGCTGCCGTTGAAGCGGTGCAAAATAAATCATGGGATCCCAGTGTTATGTCACTGGTTGCATTTCCTCAAGTGTTAGAAATGATGGGTAAAGAGCCTGATTGGGTACAGGAGTTGGGTGATGCATTTTTATCTGCGCCTGATACTGTGATGGATACTGTGCAAAGTTTGCGTAGAAAGGCGAAAGAAGAAGGCAATCTGGAAACGACTAAAGAGCAAAAAATTGTCATTGAACAGGCATCACCGGAAATTATTGTTATTCAGCCCGCTACACCTTCTGTCGTCTATGTGCCTGTATACAACCCTACGGTTGTTTATGGCACCTGGTGGTGGCCGTCTTATACACCTTATTATTATCGTCCTTTAGGTTCAGCTTTGGCAGCCGGTCTTGCCTTTGGAGTGGGAGTGGCCATTACCAACTCATTATGGGGCAGACCCAACTGGCGACGTGGTGATGTTGATATCAATGTCAACCGCTACAATAATATTAATGTCAATAACAATAGAATAAATGCCAGTAATAAAACCGCAAACTGGAAGCATAATAGCAGTAACAGACGTGTGCCTTATAAGGATAAAGCAAGCCGGGGAAAATATAGCAATAAATTAGCTGGTGCTGATAAGCGCAAGGACTATCGTGGCAGAGATCGTAGCAATGATACTAAAAAAGCTTTAGGCAATAATAATGCGCGAGATGCTGAACGCAAACGAGCTCAGGCATCTCTGAAAAAACATGGTGCTGATCCAGCGGCAGCGCGTAAAAATCTATCCGGGGCAGGCGGTGATAAAGTAAGAAATCAGGTGAGTAAGGTTGATCATAATCGAGGCAGTAATTTTAAATCTGGCGGCTCAGGTAATAGATTAGCCAATAATTCATCAACACGAGATAGAAAAAAATCCAGTAACTTTTCACAAAATAGTTCTAAATCTTCACAAAATCGTTCTAAATCTTCACATAATAGATCCAGCTCACTTTCTGGTATACGCAACCAAAGCAAATCATCAAGTAACTTTAATCGGGGCAGCCATTCAAGAAGCAGTTCCAGCAGCGGAGGGCGTTCACGAAGTAGTGGTGGGCGTGGTCGAAGATGATTGAGGGTTTAAAAATGATAAAAGAAATGGAGAACATAATGAAACTTGATAACAATCATCTAAATGTGTATAAGAAACAACATAAGATTGTATCAGGAGCCATCAGACCAAACAGTTCATATTTGATAAGAGTTCGCTCAAAAATAGTGTCTTTTTTTAGCATCAACTTATTACTCCTGGCTTTGATACCAGCCGTTATGGCTCAACAAACTCAATTTCCGACGGCACAAGCTGCTGCTGATAAGCTTTATGAAATTGTGCTTGCAAAGGATGCATCTTCAGTTAAAGCACTGTTTGGTGCTGAAAATTTACATTTGCTGCCATTAGATGAAATTGATGATCAGGACAGAGTACTTTTTATTAATGCCTGGAAAAAATCGCATCAATTAATTGCCGGTGCAAAAGATGAAATGTTTATCGAAGTCGGCATGCTTGGCTGGACCTTTCCAGTTCCCTTAGTCAAGAATAATGACGCCTGGTCTTTTGATACTATTGCAGGTGCAGAAATAATCCTGACTCGACGAATTGGTCGTAATGAGTTATCGACTATGCAGGCTTGTATGGCATACTACGATGCCCAAAATGAATATGCAGAACAGGATCGCAATACTAATGGTGCGCTAGAATATGCTCAAAAATTTATGAGTACACCTGGTAAAAAAGATGGCTTGTACTGGCAAGTTGACTCAGGTGAAATAACCAGCCCGTTAGGTTCATTATTTTCTGGTGATACGTCAGATGGTGCCTATCACGGCTACTATTATAAAATCCTCAAAGGACAGGGTAAAAATGCTCGTGGTGGCGCATACAGTTATCTTAGTGATGAGCGTATGAGGTCAGGCTTTGCTTTAGTCGCCTGGCCTGCTGAATATGGTGAATCGGGTGTTATCAGCTTTATAATCAATCAGGATGGTATTTTATATGAAAAAGATCTTGGTTCGGATACCGCTCAGCTTGCAGCCGAAATGAAGCTTTTCGAACCTGGCGAAGACTGGCTTCGTGCAGAAGAAAAGCTATAGCTCAAAACGGCTCTTCACAAAAATTCGTATTTTTCCAAACTGTAGAGACGTTGCATGCAACGTCTCTACCATATCTATGAATGGCTGAATTCACCGAGTGAATACAAAAAGTACGCAATAATGTGAATAACCCTTAAATAAGGAAATTAAAATGAGTAATAGCAGACATGGTCTTTCAATTGGTATTGAAAGAACAGGCTCCAGTTTTTTTATGACCATGAAAGCCATTGGTAAACTGACTCATGAAGATTATGAAACTATAACACCCATGATTGATTCGGCGCTTGCCGGGGTAAAAGAAGCGAAAGTCAAAATGTTGATCGATGGTACTGAAATGGAAGGTTGGGAGGCACGAGCTGCCTGGGATGATTTCAAACTGGGTATAAAACATGGTAAAGAATTTGAAAAAATTGCAATTTACGGCAATAAAAACTGGCAGGAAATTGCGGCTAAGGTGGGTTCATGGTTTGTCACTGGTGAAGTGAAATACTTTGAATATTGTGATGATGCTCTACAGTGGATTGGTGAATGAAAATGCTTCTTACAAACAATAAATATTTTTTTCCTCTGCTTATTATTTTATTACTTAATGGTTGTTCGTCAATTGGTAAAATAGAAAATGAGCCTGTATCGCAATTGCCCCGGGATGATCAAAGATACACGATCAGTAACTATTCTAAACAACACCCGGCGGGTGATACTCTTTTTCTGCTGGCTTTTTCTGGTGGTGGAACTCGTGCTGCAGCTTTGTCATATGGTGTATTAGAGGAGCTTAGAGATACCCGTTATCAGTCAAATGGTGAACAACTACGTCTGCTTGATGAAGTGGATCGTATCAGCTCCGTTTCCGGAGGTAGTTTTACTTCCGCTTATTATGGTTTATTTGGTGATAAAATTTTTGATGATTTTAAAGATGATTTTTTATATAAAGATGTTCAGGGAGAATTGAGCAGTCTAGTGCTGGGTTTTTTTGATCTGCTCGGTCGAATGTTTTCCACAACCAGTCGAACAGAAATTGCCATTGATTACTACGATAAACATATATTCAAAGGCAAAACCTTTGCTGATTTTCAGAAATCGGGCGGGCCTTTGATTCTTATCAACTCGACTGATTTGAATTCACAAAGTCAGTTTATTTTTCTCCAGGCTCAGTTTGATTTTCTGTGCTCTGACCTGTCTCAGTTTAAGGTGGCAAGAGCTGTAGCTGCATCCTCTGCAGTACCAATATTATTTCCACCCATATTGTTAGAACGACATGGAGAATGTCATTATGAGAAGCCTGAATGGTTAAGTAATGCTGAGAAAAAGGCTGAGCAGGAGAGTAATCAACGTTTAAAAGAATCAGTCAGTGCATTAAACTTTTATCTGAACAAGGATAACCCTGCCTATGTCACTCTGCTTGATGGCGGGATAACTGATAATCTGGGCTTAAGGACTATTCTTAAAACTGTCAGCCTTTCCGGCGGTGCACAAAAAATATATGACCAAACCTATAAAACTCAGAAACCGCCAAAACGCCTGGTTGTCATCGTTGTAGATGCTTCAACCACTACTGAAACTGGTATTGGAAAAACAACGACTTTACCCTCTATTGGTGATACCTTGTCAGCGGTGACGGATATTCAGCTGCACCTCTACAATACAGAAACTAACGCCTTACTGAAAGAACAATTGATGAAATGGGCAAAAAAACTGTCTAGCAAAGAACATCCTATTACACCCTATTTTATTGATTTGAATGTAACTGATATCGAAAAACATGAAGATCGGGTGTTTTTTAATCGAGTACCTACCAGCTTTTCATTAGAAAAAGAACAGGCTGATAAGTTGATTGAATTAGCTAAAGGTATGCTGCGTCAAAACCCTGAATATCAGAAGCTATTGATTCAACTGGGTGCTAATAAGTAACTATTGGTAATCATAACCAAGTTTAAAAAGATAAGTGGTATCGGTTTTATGAACACCGGGTGCAGGCTGGCTATCATAATCCGCCTGCACTTCACCACTGATGGAAAAACCATAATCTAATGGGAAACGTAAGCCTGTCCATGATTTGAAAATGAATTTATCCGTATCTTCTAAATTCAGCCGGCTCGATTGACGATGATAGAGCTGTACAAATTCATCAAAGAAAAACTGGTCATATTTCACAGCCCAGGTGCCTGCAGAGAAATCATTATCTTTGGCGTCAATAAAATCTTCATAAACTTTTGCAAGACCAGCCTCAACACTCAGATTAATTGCCTTGCTTTCAAAGTATTGATGACCTGAATGAAGGCCATAGGTTTCCCTTAAATCCAGATCGGCAAATTCATCATGCTCAAAAAGAGCAGTACCGCCGATATAGGTTTTGTCCGTAATAAAATAATCATATTTTCCTAAAAACAACCAGTTAAAATTAGTCCGGATATTATTACTTTTATCCTTTTCATATTCTCCTCTGAATTTAAGTCGATCATTTTTTCTGCGCAAGGTGATGACACCATCAAGATCAAATTCATCTTTATCAGTATTGCCATGCTGAGATTTTAATGCAATATTAAGACCTCCGGTTATTTTATATCCTGCACCAATACGCCAGGGGTCTGGATTGATATAAGCCATTTCTGACTGTTTTATCATTTGAACCGGGCTTTTATTGTCATTACTTATCTCGATAATATCCTCTTTATTTTTAAGGGTATTGGCCATTAGAGTAGAGTCATCCTTAAGCATTAATTGAATGGGCTTATCCATTTTTAGTTCAATAATATTCGTCCATTTTATTTTCAGGGTACCTGCAAAAGGTGTTTTAAATTCCAGAGCACTACCGTCTTTTTTCAATACTTCTCCAATAATATGAGAACCATTTTTTAGAACCACTTCATCAGCTGACACAATACTGATCATTGATAGAGATAAAATACATAATGTTGAGGGAAAAAGTTCAGACATGATATACCTTATAAAAATACTTAAACCTGGAAAAATCAGGGTGCATTATTCCCTTTAATTGCGAAAATCAAATATCAAATGATAAAATAAGAGTGTATTATAATTTAAAATCATGATTACATGGAATATATCATTTTATTTATATTCTATGGGTGTAGTTCCTTTGTTACGACGCTGACAGTTCTACGATATTAGGCGAATAAATTCGCCCCTACACTACGGAATTCGGTCATGTAGGGGCGAATTTATTCGCCTAAAGTTGTTATTTTCGAATATCGTAGCAAAAGAACTATACCCATATTC
>DAOVUK010000122.1 GCA_030632625.1 Gammaproteobacteria bacterium | reverse complement strand
AATTCCAGTACCTTGATATTCACTACTTACAGCTAATCGGCCAATTAATGCTGAGGGAACCGGTTGTCGGGGTAATTTTTTAGCCAGCTCTTCCGGTAAATGAGATAATTCAATAGAAAGCGTGCTTAATGTGTAATAACCCAGAATAGTATCAGGATTACTTGCAGAAACGGCAACAAAAACACGGCTGATACGTCGTTTTACGTCTTGTTTTGCCTGTCGTTTCAGATAATTATCGAGTGTTTCCTCTGAGCATTTAAAACCTGTTTTATTATGATGGTTTTCAAGTTGCTCAATAGTAATTCGATCAGATGGAGTCATTTAGAAATAACACGGCGTTCATGTTCTTTCATAGCATCCAGCAAACTTTCATTAAATTGAACAGGTTGTGATAAAGCATTAAAAAAGGCTTCTGAATCCTGGGCATTAAGCTTTATAGATTCATGTTGATGAATTGTTTCTTCAGCATGAGCAAGAGCACTATTCAAAATAAAGCTGCTCACTGTTTTTCCCTCAAAACTAGCGGCACGTTCCAATAAAGTTTTGGTACTTTGTTTTAGACGAAGGTTAATACGTTCACTTTTTGCTGTTGCCGTTGAAGTCATAGCGATACCACTTTTTCATGTTCATCTTTAATTTTATTGTACATCATAATGGTGCCTACATTCAATAAATTATTAATAACCTTAAAAACTGAAGATTAAAAAAAATCTAGAAATTGATGGCTTAGTAAAGGGGGTTATAGAAAAGTTGAAATATGTTTCGTTTATTACCAAGCTGTTTTTACTGGATATTGAATAATTAATTCATCTGAAGTCAATAAAGTTAAATTATGCTCAATCGCCTGACAAATCAACATTCTATCAAAAGGATCACGATGCTAAGAGGGTAAATCAGATAAATGAAAAATCGCTTTATTATCCAAAGTGATGTTTTCAATAAAGTGTTTTTCACATTGTTCATTAATGAATAGTTCTGGAGTAGTAGGTAAAGGTAATTTCCCTAATTTATTTTTTACTACGATTTCCCATACTGATACGCTGCTTAAATAAACTGGGTTATTTGTATCCTGAAACAATATTTTCGCTTGTTTACTTAATTCTGGCGCATCACTTGTCAGCCACAAAAATGCACAGGTATCGAGAAGGATTTTCACCTATTTACCTTCAAAAGCATCAAGCATATCATCTGAAAGAGGCTCAAAAAAGCTTGATGGAACTTGAAAAGTTTCCTTTGACAAGCCAATTGGCCGTTGTTTAATAGCGGCTTTGGGGTTATCCTTCTCTTGTGTTACACCTAGACGGAAATAATGAATTAAATCATAAATTTCTACAAGTTTATCGTTAGGAATTTGCTTGATTTCTTCAATAATTTTTTCTTGTAATATCATCTTTATTTCCTATTACATTATTGATGCATTAAAGCATGATTATATCAAAGTATGTTCATAATTAATTCTAGCACACTACAAAGCTATAATTCTTTGACTTTCCATAATATTCTCACTGAGAATATTATGGAAAACTCCCCCTGTAAAGGGGGATAAAAAAGTATTACAGTCATTTAAGCAGTTGTTTCGCCAGAGCGACTTCAACTGAATCACCGTCCGTATTCAGTCCATCTAGGCCTGAATCAGGCATATCGCCTGATGTTTGATTGTCTGACAGCTATTTTCTTGGCCATCGGCTCTAAACCAGCGATTTGAGCGGTATCGTTATAACCCAGATAATAGATATTTACATCATTCTTTTGGCCAATACGCCAGGAGCGGCGAGCAGCTTGTTAAAGAGTGTAAACATTAAAACCTGACTGCATAAAGACAATGGTTGGGAATTCCAGAAGATCCAGACTTGTTTTGACGAGTTCCGGATTGCAAATAACACAATCCGCGCCTCGATCAACCTGATCCAGAATCCAGTCTTCCCGTTTCATTGTATCAACCGAAGATAGTAATACAGCAGTTTTCAGGCCAGCTTGAGTCAGCTGATCTTTCAAACGGGTTGCCATATCGACCAAATAAAACGGCATTCAGAGCCAAAGGCCAATACCATACAAAAACAAAGTTACTATCCTCTTGATAACTCTGTCTATCAGCAACCTGAACAGCTCGAATTAAAACTTATTTTTGAAGGTAGCCGTCATGCTCGCAGAAAATTAACTGATACTCTGCAGAAATTTGTAGAATATGCCAGAGCAAATGGCAGCAAACAGTATCAATGGTATTATTCCTCTTGTACCAAAATGATTTATGCTACACTGGGTTTTAGTCCATGTAGCATGAAAGAAAATATGAAATCGGTGCAATTGAGCCAGTTCCTCTTGTAGCTAAAAAAGGGGCAGAGGATGTGGTGAGCCAGGCACTATCAGATACCATGATAAGAAAACTGTATTATAAACGTTGTTTTCAGTATTCACGGGAACAATTGAAGATTTATCTTTTTAATCAGTCTGAATTTATCGGATGTCAAATGAATTAAAACAGACCGGCTTTAGTTACAATTTTAAGGATATTTGTTATTTGGATATTAAGCACATTAATTTGCAAAACGCTACTATTCTGGATACAGAAACCACTGGACTTGGTTACCGTGATGAGATTTGTGAAATATCAGTTATTGATGCTGAAACTGCCGAACCCTTGCTGAATACGTTAGTTAAACCCAAAACGACCATACCAGAAGAAGTGATAAGGATTCATGGGATCACCAATGATATGGTTGTGGATGCACCAGATTATTCTAAAATCCACAATCAGCTCATGTCTATTTTCAAAGAAAAGAGAATGATCATATATAATGCTGGATTTGATTTACGTATGATCCGGCAATCAGGCTCACAGCTTGATTTCTCTGGGTTGAAAGGTTCTGATACCATTATCTGTGCAATGATCTGGTACGCTAAGTTTTACGGTCAATGGGATAGCTACAGAAGAAGCTATAAATGGCAGAAGTTAATTAATGCCGCCAGGCAGCAAAATATTGATGTGAGAGATTTGATAGCGCACAGGGCATTGGCTGATTGTGTGATCACTCAACGGGTTATCAAAGCGGTAAATGGAAAAATATAAGGCTGGATCTTAAAATCAGGATAATTCATGGAACAAAACAAATTAATTGATCGAATAAAAAAACTACTGGCTCTCAGTGCCAATAATCCCAACCCTCATGAAGCTCAGGTTGCACTTAAACGAGCACAGAAATTACTTGCTGAAAATGACATGAGCATGACTTCTCTTACAGAGGTTGAAAGTGAGGATATTGGTGAGTCACATGGAAAAAATGTTCAGCGATGGAACCGTACCATTTATAGCGCCATTACAGATTTGTATCAATGTGAATACATTATCAACCCTAATCCTCCTGCCCGACATATTGTGATTGGTACTTTGGCAAACCGAACAACAGCAATATTAATCATAAATTACGTGTTAAAAGCGATCCGAATGGAAAGCAAAGGTAAATCAGCATCATTTAGAAATGGCGCTGCTCTTGGTGTTTATCAGTCATGCCAGGAAATTTTAGAGGAGGAAAAGAAAAATAAGAAGGTTATAATTCCAGGCACAGGCCTGGTTGCTGCTGATATTCGTCTTGTCCGAAGCTCTGCCAATGATAGGTACATCAACGATGAACACGGTGATGTTCGTGCAGGCAGACAAAGTCGATCATATTATAGTCAAGCCGGTCATGAGTTCGGGGCAAGCTTGTCAGTCAATCCACAAATCAATAATAATCAATATGCTATATCATGAAGAACAGGGTAAATAATGGCAACCAGTGAACAGAAGCGACAAAAGAAACTTAAAAAGAGAAAACAGAAACAAAATCTGGTAAAAAAACTTTCAAATACATTGTCTAATACTAACCCGGTTACGTTATTTTCAAAATATCCTATTCATGATTGTCTGGTACCAGATAATCTGCATGAAACCGGACTGGGTACTATTGTTATTTCAAGACGTTCCCCTGGTGGTGAGATTGGATGTAGCGCTTTTGTCGTGGACATATATTGCCTTGGCGTAAAAGATGCCATGTTTACCATTAATGATGAAAAGGAATATGAAGATTTTCTAAAACCAAGATTAATTCGTGGCAATGAAGGAAATATAGAAAATGTTCATCCGGCATGTCTTAGAAAGCTTGTAGAAGGCGCAGTAAGCTACGCTCGTGACCTTGGCTTTGCGCCTCATTCAGATTATAGAAAGTATAAAGCTATCTTTGGTGATATAGAAAAATCAGTCTGCCCTGAAAAATATTCTTTTGGTAAAGATGGTAAACCGTTTTATATCAATGGTCCCAATGAGACTTATAAACAGTCAGAAAGAATTATTAAGCAACTGGAAAATATCTGTGGTGAAGGTAATTTTAATTTTGTGTTAGGTTCAGGTGATTTTTTGGAAGAATGATTATGCTTTCCGTACCGCATAGGAAGTTTCTGAACGTGCTGGTATTTCCAGAGGATTACTCCAACGTATAGAAAAAGGTGATCTTAAATGCTCCATAGGAGCAGTTTTTGAAGTTACTGCAATTGTTGGAGTAAAGCTTTTTGATGCTGAAGAAACAACGCTGTCAAAATATATTCGCCAAAATGACAGCTATTTTTACTCGCTTTGAGTAAAGTTGACTCATTATTAGCTATACGCTGAATTGCTGTTCAGTACTCAAAAATAACTGTTTAATCTTTAATGTGATTTTGGATTTATAGGGGGGTTGAAATTATCGCTTTCGCTCCAAAATATTTTTTCGAGTAGAATTCCCAAAGTGCTGTTTTGGACGATTCCGACGCTACGTAAAAAATCATGACAGTTTAATATATGTTGATTTCACATCAAAACCATATACTTGTAATTGCTGCTTTTTCACTTAGTCAAACTGTATAAAAAATCATAAATATACCGCTAAAGGTCAAAACCCACATTTTCACCGAAGGTCTGCTCTCACCACGAAGCTGCCGTTCAGTAGTGTATCTCTGACTGACCGTTTAGGGCCGACATCTGACCTTGAAAGTAGTAATCTCTGCAACACCCTTAAATAAGGGAAATATTTTGCTTTCATTTCCTTAGCGATGTTTTTTTCAGAGTGTCTATTACGATCCCAACTGGAACTGATCAAAATAGCACCATTTTCTTTACATTTAGGCCAGCAATTATCTCTGAGTATCAATTGTATAATGAGGAATATCCTCGGGACGTACCGTTCCCATATTAACCTGCTCCTGATACAGGATTATTGAAAAACCCCATGAATTTTATTGGCGGTCAGTAGCTTGTCTGACCATTTATTGTGACGTTCCGGAACGTCCATTAACTTATCAATGACTGTCTGAATCGGCAGAGATCAAAAAAAGTGGCACTGTTTACTTCATGCATCAGATTATTATAGTTGATTATTCAAGCTCAATCTCAGACTTTTGTTTATTATCCAGTTCATGAATATGTTACTCCCAACGATAAAGTGCCGATAAGCTGTTTTACAAACAACATTTTTTGTATTTTTTGCCAGAACCACAAGGACAAGGCTCATTTCTGCCCGTTTTTGTTTGGGAATAGGTGATTGTTTTACTTTGATTTTTAATACGTGCCTCTTCATAAACTTTTTCTTTAAATAATTGATAATGCCGTTGTAATCTCTTGACGTAATTCCTATCCTGCAAAACCTCATTGTTTATGATATTTAATAATGCGGGTGCATATTCTGATTGCTCTGATAGTGGGTTTAATGACAGACCTGTCATTTCATTGATTAACTCAGGATCATTTATCCCCATAAACTTTTCATAATAGGACAGACTTTCCCAACCAAAAGACATTTCAGCCAAATGTGTTTTTGTATTATTTGAAACAACTAGAAAATGAACCCTGCGACAATCACAGTTGATATCATTACAATATAACTCCATCAAGCTATACTCATCATCGGGCAATTCGTTGTGATCGTATAGCCTGAAAGATCGCTGTTCTTGCATTGCCATCTCAGGAAATTTATCATGAAGTAAAGAAAACGACATAACTATACTCTATAAATAGGAAGGAAAAGGGGTGAACAAACAGTACCTTCGATACTGCTCTTTTTTCAAACTCGAGTCAAATTTGAGGTACCCTGCTGCAAACGGTTTTTTTTTGCGCATCAGCGAACTAAACGTCTTGTTAATAGTGTTTGCATGTCTCGACGCCCGTCTACACAAAGATGTATTACTACTTCCTTATTCATAACTTCGTAAATAATTCTATACGGTTTAAAAAGCACTTCACGAAATGATTTTATACCGTGATCTAGCAACTCCTCAGGAAAATGACCGCGTTGTGGATTTGTGTCCAGACTTAATATTAAACCTTCAATTTCTCTGAGTACGTATTCGGCATTTTCAATAGTGTCTTTTCTTGAAATATAATCGAATATATCAAGGATATCGTGCTCTGCCGGGAATGTTATCCTGATACGGTATTTTTTCAAACTCACGTGGTCTTGATGGCTTTTCGAATATCAGAAAAAGCTTTCTTTGCTGTCTTGTGCTCACCTCTTTGGTAAGCATTTTTACTTTGTGCCAGCATTTTCAGTAAAGCCAATGTTTCCTGACTTTGCTCATAGGCTGCAATATCAAGAATGACAACTTTTGCTTCACCATTCTGGGTAATTACCATAGCCTCATTATTGTTATGCACTGTTTTTATTATTTCCGCTGTGTGCTGTTTCAGGTAACTAATGGGTTTTACTGAGTTACTTAATCGCATGAGAGCTTTCCATAAGAATTGTATATAGTATTAAATATAGCCTTAATTACGTACCTATGCAAGTTCGGTCATAAGATTGTCATCTAATGGTCTTCATGCTGACGAAATTCACGAGGTGAAATGCCGGCCCACTGTCGGAAAGCAAAAGATGGGTAGTAGATTGAGAACGCATGTATGAGCTGTTGCTGGGTCAAGGAAAGAGGTTATTAAAAAACAATGTTCTTTCGGAACACTCATAAGTTTTTAAAAAATCGCATATACCCAGCAACCTGCTCGATACCCTGGTGTACGCCCAGCATGGGCATAAACTAATGGGGTGAAAGTCCCCTATATGCATCACTTGATTACATAGTCATCACAAAATGATTAATGCAAGCTTTATTTGATACTTTTGTGTATCATTTGTAAGAATTAACTTTCAGATAATAAATTAATGTTGCGATTTAAACTAAAAGAAATGATTGCCAAAAGGGAATTTACTGATGGAAGAAAGATAACCATTGGTGAAGTTGCTGAGGAAACCAGCATCCATAGAATGACACGTTCAAGGATGATCAATCAAAAAGGATATAATACTGGTTCGGAAAATTTGAACCGAATGTGTAAATATTTTAAATGCCCAATTGAAGACATAGTTGAATATGTAGACGAAGATAATATTAAAAAATAAAATCTGGTAATTTTAACGGGCTAAAAGTGTCAAAAGACCGAAGGTCAAAACTAGAGTTTTCGAAAATTTACTATTATTGGTTTGGGCTAATTTTGGGCTAACAGATTTTTCGTCCAGACATAAAAAAAGCAGTTGCTTACAAGTAACTGCTTTTCTTAAAGAATATTGGTAGCGGGGGCAAGATTTGAACTTACGACCTTCGGGTTATGAGCCAGCTTTTCAGTCAACAATAGTTTATATTTCAACAGGTTAATATATTGTTTTTTGCCGAACAATCATAACAGCATACAACTCCATCTAACTAAATCCGGCAAGGAATTACAGAATTATTAAGAAGCGAGTATTTTTATGAATGATATTTATTCTACCATAAAATTTCTTTATCAAAGCAGCTGAATACGAATCTTTATCATATACTTTAAAATTATCAACAAAACTCACTCTTTTATTATTTAAAATTACACTATAATGTAAATAGAGTCAGAATATCTGATTAAGGGGAAAAGAAATTGAAAAATTTGATAGCGATGAACAGAATATTGTCATTACGCTAATAGATGCCATGATT
>DAOVUK010000092.1 GCA_030632625.1 Gammaproteobacteria bacterium | reverse complement strand
GGAACACTGTATGTGCGAAAACCAAGCTCATGCCTCCCTGGGCAATGTACTATGAAGCAGAAACCTGAAAACTCGTGAGAGTTTTTCACCTGCCTTTAACATGCAGGAATCCTCTTGCTTTAGCTGGAGGAGGAAGTCAAAGTCTATACTTAAATGAGAGTGGATAACAAACAGATAAAACAGGCTATAAAAATGTCGTGTTTCATCAATTCCTTATAAATCTTAAATATATTTAATTTTTTAGGAGAGTATCAAATGAAAAAAGTATTAATTGCTGCAGCAATCACTGCTGCGACTGTTTCTCTGTCTGCCAGTGCCTTCTGGGATGATGGAAACAGCAATACTAACTGGAATAGCAGCGGCTATAACAACTGGAACAATAATGCTTATGGCAGCGGCTATGGTAATACCTGGGGCGACGGCAGCATGGACAGTGACATGGATGGTGATTTCGAGATTACTATCAAAGCGCGTGGTCGCGGCCGTGGTCAGGGTAATACCCGAGGCTCTGCTTCCGGTCGTGGTTATGGCAGTGGTTACAACAACTGGGATAATCGCTTCCAGGGTTATGGTGATCAACGTTATGATAGCAACAACCGAGGCTACGGTTATGCGCCATATGGTTATGGCCGTCCTCCAATGCCATATGGTCCACCACCTCAGGCAGCACCAGCTCCGGCTGCTAAATAATCAATTCAGTAAGCACGAATTGCAAACAGTCTATCGGGGCAGGTGTTCTGCCTGCCCTCTATAATTTATAAACGTTATCCACTTATTTGAAAGTTATAATAAAAACGCTAATATTAGAGGTTAATTCTAGAGCGTTTAAGTCAATGACAAATTTCACAACAAACTCCAGGTTACTGAATTACAAAGAAATTTAATTTTACAAAGAGATCGCTGTGCAAAAAACGAGCAAATTATAAAGAAGTTAATAATATCGTTATTCAGGTACTGAAATTTAAACTTATCAACAGAGTTATCCACAACTTTTGTGGATTATTTTCAGCTGTACCTATTAAGATCGAAAGCTGTTCTGTGCTAAGCATCTACTTTATCCATAACTATCTGTAGTGTATCAATTCAACCGGTTCCAGGCATCCAGAGCAGCAATCTTATACGCCTCGGCCAGAGTAGGATAATTGAAAACATTGTCAAGGAAATAGTCTAGTCCGCCATTAAGCACCAGAGTCGCCTGACCAATGTGGATGAGTTCAGTCGCCCCCTCACCAATGATATGGATCCCCAACAGTTTATGCTCATCCAAACTAAAAATAAGCTTCAATATCCCGTGTTCCAGTCCCATGATCTGCCCTCGCGTTGTCTCACGTAAACGTGCTATCCCCACTTCGTAAGGAATATTCTTTTTCGTCAGTTCCTGCTCGGTTAAGCCCACCATGCTCATTTCGGGAACAGCAAATATTCCGAAGGGGAAATTTTCCAGTTTATTGGCAATATTCTGACCAAAAGCATGACCAGCCACCTGACGCCCTTGTTCCATGGCGGTAGAGGCGAGACTGGGAAATCCGATAATGTCACCCGCTGCATAAATATGCGACTGACTCGACTGATAGAACTCATTGACCTGAATAAGATGACGGCTGCTCAGCTCAACACCTGCCAGATCAAGATTAAGGCTTTGGGTGTTGCCGGAACGCCCTGCCGCCACCAAAACCACATCAGAATGTAATTTTTTGCCACTTTTGAGAAGCGTCAGCACCGAACCATTTTCCTGGTAGGTGATAGTGTCTACCTGCTCGCCAAGACGAACCACCATGCCCTGATCACGGAACTGATGAACCAGTTCATCAGTCAGCTCCCGATCCATAAACCCGAGAAGAGTGTCACGACCATCAATAAGATTAACCTCAACATCAAGCGCGCTAAAGATAGAGGCATATTCAACCCCGATTACTCCGGCACCGATAACCGTCATAGAACGCGGCAAATCTTCCAGATCAAGTATATTGTCACTGTCGATAACCTTGCCGCAATCAAAGGGATAATTTTCAGGATGTACCGGGTAAGTGCCAGTTGCAATCAAAAAATAGTCAGCCTGGATTTCAATCACCTTGCCCTTCTCATCTTCTACCTGTACATGCTTTTCGTCAGTAAAACTTGCTGTGCCATTAAAGACCTGAATGCCATTGCGACTCAACTGGTGTAATATCACCTCTGCTTCACGTTGTATGGTGGTATGCAGTCGCTGCTTAAGATCAGCCATGGTCAGATCATCCTTTAACCGATATCCCTGCCCATAAAATCCCCGTTGGCTGTAACCGCTGAGGTAGAGCACAGCCTCACGCAATGTTTTGCTCGGTACTGTTCCGGTGTGAAGACAAACGCCGCCGATATCAGTACGACGATCAACAATGGCTACTTTTTTCCCCAGTTTAGCCGCCTGAATAGCCGCTTTCTGACCCGCCGGACCTGAACCAATTACAAGAAAATCAAAATTATGCATGAACTGTTCTCCTTATGAAAAACGCTGTATTAATCCTGCGTTTCGTTATATTTCTTAGCTTCCCAGTATGAAGGGCCATAATCAATTAGAATTTCATCGCCGGGATGGATTGTTTTGATCGCTTCGATTCTGGCTTTTTTCCATCGGGTTGAAACGACAATACGCCCATTAGCCTGCTCACTATGGTTTATATAACGGGTATAGTTTGCAAGAGGACCTTCCCCTACAATATTGTGATCAGTGCAGACCCAGAGAATATAGTCAGAACTCAGATAAGGTTCATTATCAACTTCAGCATCGTTGACAATTTCACCGGTATAGTGACCAATAGTATCAGTTGCTTCAATGTTTACTCTGGCAAATAAACCACTGCCGGCACCACTGATTTTAGAATCTGAAACAAAAAAATGTTCTGCAAAAAACTCAGGCATAATCTTACTACTCTTGATTTGTTTATTCAGTTTTTGTATATTTAAGGCTATTCAGCGAGGCAGGTACAGACTATTTTTCGACTATTTCTTGGCCCGTCAAATTCACAAAAGAAAATATTCTGCCAGGTAGAAAGCCCCAGATTACCATTGATAACCGGAATGTTTTCCGATGGACCAACCAATCCGGATTTTAAATGGGAATCACCATTGCCATCTTGTTGATCATGTAACCAGACACCTTTAGGTATTATTTTCCTCAGCAGGTTTATGACATCCGTTTGCACACTTTCATCCCAGTTTTCCTGGATCATTATGGCAGCGGTAGCACCTTGTGCATAAATACTGATGACACCATTTTGAAGTGCCTCGTCTTTGACAAGTTGCCTTACCTGATCAGTAATATCAATGAGTTCTTCACGTCGAGTGCTTTTTATTTCAATAATTTTCATAAAAACCTCATCTACAATCAATATTTTAAATCACATAACATACGTATTTTAACATGGACTCAATATTCTATTCATTGCCGCTGATATGCGCTTTAGGAACTTGCTCAGAGAGTAAATTACCCAGAGAGTTAAGATCCTCATAGCCTTCCAGTCTCACTCCACGGTTATTTTTAAGTTTAATCTGAATATGCTGCAGAATCCCTTTACGACGATAGAAATTTAATGCGGCAATATCATTAATATTTAATTCTGACACTTCTCCCTTGGTATGAAACTGGAGTTTTTCCGGATGTACTTCAATCCAGTGCTCCTTAACCATACGCAGGTAACGGCGATAGCGATAATAACCGACCAGATTAGATAAAATAATAAATCCCATTATCGACCAGAACAAAACATCATTGTATTCTTCCGGATACTCGTTATTATAATAAGCAATAAATATCACCATCATCCCCGCAAAAACGCCACCCAATATAATATTTTTACTTCGCTTGCGGAGTTCTGTTTTGCCTACTTTAAAACGCATCATAACTATTCTCTGTAAAATTAATTCTTGAGGCCAATAAATACAATGTCATCCCCCCTGGCTCCTAACTTTTAATATACAATGTAGAGAAGTCCTAAAAAAGAAAAATAAACTATAAAAGCTATTTTAGCCGCCCAATATGTTAAATGTTATCAACTTTATAAAAAGATATCTTACCCGGAGAATACTGCAAAAACATGCGATTGCTTTTAATGATTGGCATGATGTTACCTGCAGGTTGCCTGTATTGCAATACTTGTCAACCGCTGAGAAAGTTCGCTTACGCCAGCTAAGCACGTTATTTTTATACAAAAAGACTTTTGTCGGTGTAAAAAATCTGCAAATCACCAATGCAATGCGGATCACTATTGCTTCCCAGGCATGTTTACAGATCCTTAATCTTAATATTGATTCATTCAATGGCTGGATAGAGATAATAATCTATCCGGGCGCATTCAGAGTAAATCGTACCATTAGCAGTGCCGATGGTCTGGTCCATCAGCAAAATCAGAGCCTGAGCGGTGAAGCATGGCAGCGTGGACCGGTAGTATTATCCTGGGATGATGTGGCACATGAAAGTTATAGTTTACAACCCGGACAAAACGTAGTCATTCATGAATTCGCACACAAACTGGATATGCTTAATGGTCATGCCAACGGCATGCCGCCACTGCATCCCAGCATGCCTATCGAAACATGGAGCCAGATATTGAGTCAGGCTTATGAGCTATTGAATCAGAAGATTGATGATTTTCATTACACTACTATCAATTCCTATGCAGCGACTGATCCTGGAGAATTTTTTGCTGTGATCAGTGAATATTTTTTTACCGCACCCGATACCCTGTTTCAATATTGCCCGGAAGTTTATGAACAGCTGAAACAATACTATCGACAGGATACCTTACAGCGTTTAAGCAGATGATTAAGAAAGTTATAAATGTGATTTTCTGTCCGGTTTCAGAAACACCCACAGGTAAATAATGACATTGATGAGAATAAGCAGCACACCCAATATGAACTGAATATCCTGTTGCAGTGCAGGAGGATAAATAATGGGTAATATATAGTGCTGGATAAAACCACCTTCATAGCCCTGCTGACCGGCCATCTGCCGCAGAGCCTGTTCCACAGGCGTCAGTGGGCATAGCCATCCCTGAAACTCCAGCAACACAGCCCAGATAAGCGCCGGAAGATGCATAAAGATCAACCAGCGCCATTTTAACAGCATAAACCCGCCCAGTATCACAAAGATGATAAAACACAGATGGACCAGTACCAGAAAATCGGCCCCAAGTGCAAACAGCATCTTAAGCATGCACCGGGCATAAAAGTAAACACTGGTACTTCATCAGCCCAGTAAGCCTGGTCTGATCATCCAGTTAATCACCCATTGCTCATCCTTAATGCGCTCCAGACAAACAACACTGCCCGGCTCAAAGGCCACCATCAGGCGTTCTTCTTCACCACTGACTAAATATGAAACCAGTCTGGCCAAAAAAGGAAGATGACTGACAATGAGTGTATTATCCTGCCAATGACCATTTTTTCTGACAAATACTTCAGGTGAATCATTAGGATTGATAATACCGGTCATTTGCGGTTCAATATTACCTGCAAACTGCTTTGCAAGATGTCCCGCCGTTTGTTCAGCGCGTAATTTTCCACTGTGTACTATCCGCTTAACCCGAACATCAGCCTGTTTGAGAAATTGAGCGATATTTTCAATATCATCGACTCCCTTGCTGGTTAGGGGGCGCTTTGGGTTATGTTCTTTAGAGCAGGCTTCACCATGTTGGGTCAGATAAAGTTTCATCATTTAATTTCCCTAAAAATTTCTATTGCTGCAATGCCCTGGTACCAGAGCACATCAATTCTGAGAAAACAGAGTCTGAAATCAATTATATCTATTATTAGAAAAAAATGTGATTGAGTTTTATAACTTTATAACAAAACATTTCTACTTCAGCGACTTGAAGTGATGCTGTTTTTGAGGGCTATTTCGTTGAATACAATACAATCAGTACCGATTATTGGCGTCTATTAACGACACGTTTATTATTTTTCACTTTGTCAGCGTCACCACCGTCAGTAATTCGTCTTTCTATAACACGTCGATCAATGATACCCCGATATTCACAAGTGCATCTGGCAGCTGTGCATCCCTGTAAAGGTAATGATGGTGCATGTTCAAAGGAAAAATGCTGAGCGCTAAGGACTGACGACATATTACAACCGCAATGGGCAATAACAACAGAACCATATTGACCGGATTGTTCTAATTCAAGTAATGATTTTTTTTGTGTCATAGATATTTGAGTTTTGCTTGTCGTTTTACCGACAAAAAAATAATTAAAATGCGATCTGACTGAGGTCACTTTAAAGCATCGCGACTAATATGATTATTAATATATTCTAACTAAACCCCAAAATATGTAAGAATATTCTTGAGCTTATGTAGGTAAAACCTGATTCATAGCCAACTGGCGACAAACTATTAACAATTCCGCAAGGTGTACAGAAAAGTATAGTAGGACATAGTAAATCTGTACAGGGAAGAATAATAGAATTTAAACAGAAATCAGGTCTTTTTTTCTTTAAAGACTTTTTCTAATTCTAAGATAAACCGGAAATCTGGGGTTTCCTTTAGCGGTATAACCATAATGTTTATAAGTAATAATACTGCCTATTGCCGGTGGATATTTTCTCTCTTTATCTGTTAAACCACTGCCGATAGTAATAATATTTTTGCCCTCTATTTGACAAAAGAGTGCACCAGTTAATCCTTTGTATTTCCCCTTACCTTCTTTATAGCCTGTTACCCTGCATTCAGCATCCTGAAAACTTTTAACTTTCAATGAAGAATAACTACGTCCGGTATGATAAGGCATTTGTGGATTTCTAACCACCACACCTTCACCGCCAAGCTGCTCGATCTGAGCTAAAAATGAGTTTAGATGTGTTTCACCAGTACAGATCTGCTGCGCTATCACTTCAATAAATAAAGATGGATAAGTTTTTAGATATTGTTTAATTTTATTAAGTCTTTGAACAAAATCACCATGGGCATTCGGTACCTCAAAAATCTGATAACGAACTTCATTCCAGCCGTCATGGGCCTTGTGTTGATTAACGATAGAGACAATGTGTTCAAAGTCACTTCTTTTAGTCCACAGTTCACCATCCAGTTCAAATTCAGGAAAGCTTTTTATAAACCAGTCCGGCGCTGCAAATCTTTTACCATTGCGTGAATACAGAGCATGACCATCCCAATAAGCCCTGACACCATCAAGCTTTTCACTCATCAACCAGTCTTTAACATCAATATTTTTTTGATTATAATAAGATTTCAGTAAGATTAATTGAGGTTTCTCCTTTTTGCCGGATTCCTCAGCAAAAGATATAAAAGAGGAGAATACAATTAAAAGACATATAATGAATTTAATCAGCATAAATTTTAATCACCAGTATTAGTATCTGTCGCTGGAAAATTTTTATCTCAGTTTTCAATAAAACAGATAATTACAAACATCCATTATATAATTAAAAGACCCTAATGTGAGTGATTAATAAAATTCTCCTGAATAAATTTTTTCTTAGAAGCAATTAAAAAAATGACTAAATCAAACATCCCCCTGCCCGGTTCAGATGCTTCTCCCTGGATTGAGCTTGTGCCAACATTTTTCAAGCGGGGCATTCTGGGTACCTTTATTTATTATTCAGAAGTCTATGGCTCTTGTTACAAACTCAGACTGCCTTTTAACAATGAAGTCCTGGTCCTGAGCCATCCCGATGCCGTTCAGCGGATATTAAGGGATAATATAGAGAATTACCCAAAGGGGAATGTCTATGACGGAGCAAGATTACTTCTGGGCAATGGCCTGGTCACCTCTGAAGGTGATACCTGGAAGAAAAACCGAAAATTATGCCAGCCATCATTTAACAATGAGCACATTGAACGCTATCTGCTGGCCATGTCAGACTGCACAGACAAATTAATTGAAAAATGGCAGCAGAATATTGGTCAGACTATCGATCTGCAGCAAGCAATGAATGATTTAACTCTGGAGATAGTCGGAGCGACCTTATTCGGTCAGGATTTAAGCCATCAGAGTCGCAAAGCTGGCATTGCCTTTTCTACAGCACTCAAAGGGATAGGCACAAGAGGTCCTGGAAATCTTGCCGTACCATTGTGGCTGCCGACACCGGGTAATATCAGTTTTTATCTGGCACGCAAGCGGTTAAAGGCATTGGTTAAAGAAATCATAGATAATTTCAGAAGCGATAAAGCCAAACAAAATGAGGATTCATTGCTGGGTTCTTTGATGAACGCCAAAGATGAAAATCATCAAGGTATGTCTGATGAGCAGCTTATGGATGAGATTGTCACTTTGTATCTCGCTGGTTTTGAAACCACATCCATGACCCTTACCTGGGCATTTTATGTATTGCATAATGAACCGGAAGTAAACCAGCATCTAAGAAAAGATTTGGCACAGTTGCCAGAAGAGATCACTTTGGATGCTATGAAGAAACTCACTTATTGTCCCAATTTTTTATCAGAATTATTAAGGCTGTATAGCCCTGTATGGACAATTGCCCGCAATATTTTAAAATCCGATACCCTGTGTGGTTATGATATTACACCAGGAGAAAAGAATACCTTTGTTATGATCTCACCCTATATTACACATCGGATGACTGAATTTTGGGGTGATAAACCTGAAGACTTCAGACCTGAACGGTTTACGCCTGAAAACAATAAAAAAAGACATCCGTTTAGTTATTATCCGTTTTCCAGTGGTCCCAGAGTCTGTATAGGTAAATATTTCAGTTTATTTGAAACCACTTTAATTTTAGCCAAGTTGCTGAGGTGCTTTTCCCTGGTCATCGAAAAGCCAGAAACAATAAAATTTAAGGCAGTTGGAACACTAAGACCAGATCGAAAAATCATGGTTACTATTAAAAGACTAATTGAGAAGGACTATAAGCCTTCTCGATCTTGACATCTCCTATGGACAGTAAGAGATAAAGTATTTATTAACTGTGTTGCTAAGAGGGGAATTGACATCCTCCCCCACCTCAGTCTGACGACTGCCACCGAAGTGGAAAGGAAG